>JAIPJS010000007.1 GCA_021734025.1 Candidatus Neomarinimicrobiota bacterium | reverse complement strand
GCGTTCCGGACGCGGTCCCTGGATGCGGAATATCCGGTGCTCTGGATTGATGCGCTGCATGAAAAAATCCGGGTGAACCACCGGGTGCAGAACCTGGCCGTCCTCGTGGTCATGGGCATCACGCGGGACGGGACCCGTGAAATCCTGGCCGTCGAACCGATGTACCAGGAATCGTAGGACACGTATCAGGCCCTGATCCGGCAATGAAAAGACGCGGCCTGCAGGACGTCTGGCTCTGTGTCTCGGATGCCCATCAGGGGTTGCAGGCGGCGATTCAGGAAGAATTTCTGGGGTGTAGCTGGCAGCGATGCAAGGTCCACTTTATGCGGAATATCCTGGCCAAGGTGAGTCCAAAGCACAAAGCCACCGTGGCGCAACGCTTGAAGCAGATCTGGCAGCAACCGGACCTCACCACGGCACGCCGCTATGCTGAAGCGATGATAGACGAATATACCGAGGCGTTTCCCGACGCAATGGTGCTCTTGGAGGCGGGCCTGGAAGACAGCCTGCAATCGTATGGGTTTGCACACCTGGATGCGCGAAAGACGAGTTCCACGAATGTGCTGGAACGGCTGAATCGGGAGATTCGCCGCCGGTCTCGGGTGGCCGCACCGTTTCCCAGTATGGCCTCGTACCTGCGGCTTATTACCTGCTATCTCATCGAATATACGGAGGACTGGAGTACCGGCCGCAGTTATATCAGTGCCACGAGCATCGAGGAACAAGCGGAGGCGTTACCCAAAGCGGCGTAGGAGGCATATAATGGCACCCTTTCACGAAATTGCGAACTTTACTTGACACGACCTAATTTATGGTGATAGTATTAAATATTTTATCATAAAATGGCTATATAACTACAGTTATATATCCAATATTCCTTGAAATCGTATTCTATTGTAGCCGATCGACAGTGTAATATTGCGAAATTTCCGAAGAATCTGAGGGCAATCCTCCAATAAGTGCATCACTCAAGAGAATAAAAGAGGCTGACTCAAGTACATCGACATGTAAATCTTCAATCTGGACATGCTTTCCATCCAGGTAAATCCACTTATCTTGAGTTTTGACAATTTGGGAGATATTTACAATGGCACTACTCAATTTTTCTTCAAATTCCCTCACACCATCATGACTTACTACTACATATGTAATCAATGAATATAAACCTTTTACCTTCACCAGTGGACAAATTCTTTCGTTCTTCAGAAGTCATCTGAAGCAATACGTGAGCAGATCACAGTAAATGATGCGGGCATTATCAGGTAGGTACAGGCGAACTTGTGTAAAACATAAAAAAACCTCAGGAATCGCTACATTCCTGAGGTTCCTTTAGTGGGCGCTACAAGATTCGAACTTGTGACCCCTGCCTTGTAAGGGCAGTGCTCTGAACCAGCTGAGCTAAGCGCCCAATATATATTCCAAAAGCGGTGCTAACTTAGAATATTTGCCGCTGGAAAACAACAAAAAGCCGGCAGGAATTGTGTAGTAACTCCCGCCGGCCTTGGCTTCTAGTGTTTAAGCGGCTTTTTCCTTCTTTTCCTTTTTGCCTTTTTTCGGCTGCAGCGCAATGTCAATAACGTCGGACATCTCCTTCACGAATTTGAATTCGATATCCTCGCGCACCACGTCCGGTATCTCGTCCAGATCCTTCTTGTTCCGTTCGGGCAGGATGACCGTCCGCAGGCCACTTCGATGAGCGGCGACGACCTTTTCCTTGATGCCGCCGACCGGCAGCACATTGCCCCGGAGCGTAATTTCACCGGTCATGCCGAGATTGTTCTCCACCATGCGCCCGGTGAAGAGTGACACGATGGCCGTCAGCATAGTCACGCCAGCGGAGGGACCGTCCTTGGGAATGGCGCCCGCCGGCACATGGACATGGATATCATTGTCCTCAAACTCCTTGCTGTCGATGCCCCACTCATCTGCCATAGACCGTACAAAGCTCACGGCAGCCTGGGCGGACTCCTTCATCACGTCGCCCAACTTTCCGGTGAGGTTTAGCTTGCCCTTCCCGGGCATTTTCGTCGCCTCAATGAACAGGATATCGCCGCCGACGGCAGTCCACGCCAACCCGATGGCGATGCCGGGTTTGGACATTCGCTCAGCTACTTCGCTGAAGTGTTTTTCCGGCCCCAGATAATCCTTCACCTTTTCTGCGTCGATTTCGATCTCCTTGAGGTCATCCTGTACGATATCTCTGGCAATCTTCCGGAGCACGTTGGCAATCTCGCGTTCCAGATTTCGGACTCCGGCTTCCCGGGTGTACGAATGCATCAGTTCCTTCAGCGCCTCGTCTGTGATCGATATCTGCTCATCTGAGAGTCCGTGCTCGCCCTTCTGCTTCGGTACCAGATATTCCTTGGCGATGTGGAGCTTCTCGTTTTCGATATAGCCGGGAAAGTCGATAAGTTCCATCCGATCCTTCAGCGCCGGCGGAATCGGGTCGCTCAGGTTCGCTGTGGCAATAAACATCACCTTGCTCAGATCAAACTCGACCTCCAGATAATGATCACTGAAGGAATCGTTCTGTTCCGGATCCAGCACCTCTAACAGCGCCGACGACGGATCGCCCCGGAAGTCTGAACCCAGTTTATCAATCTCATCCAGCATAAAGACCGGATTGTTGGTACCAGCCTTCTTCAGACTCTGAATAATCCGGCCGGGCAGCGAACCAATGTAGGTTCTGCGGTGTCCCCGGATTTCGGCCTCGTCGCGAACGCCCCCCAGCGATATCCGGACGAACTCACGTCCCATAGCCCGGGCGATGGACTTCCCCACGGAGGTCTTTCCGACCCCGGGAGGCCCCACGAAACAAAGTATCGGGCCCTTGATAGCGCTGGTGCCTTCCTTGTCCTGTTTCAACTTCCGCACAGCCAGATATTCCAGGATCCGGGTCTTCACCTTGTCCAGCCCGTAATGGTCTTCGTCCAGGATCTCCTTGGCACGCTTCACATCCATGGTATCGTCACTGGACTCATTCCACGGGAGCTCCACCAGCCAGTCCAGATAGGTCCGGCTGACGGTATATTCCGGCGAAGATGGCGGAATCTTTTCCAGACGATCGACTTCCTTCTCCGCAACCTCTCGTGCCTCTTGCGGCATATCGGCTTGTTCGATCTTCTCGCGGATCTCCTTGATCTCCAGGGTCTGATCGTCCTCACCCAATTCCTTCTTGATAGCCTTCAACTGTTCACGCAGATAGTACTCACGCTGAGTCTTGGAAATTTCACCCTGTACTTCGGACTGTATCTTTTCGCCAAGCTCCAGCCGCTGAATTTCCCGGTTGATGAGCACCGTGGATTTTTCCAGCCGCTCCCGGACGTTCAGTTCTTCCAGAATTTCCTGCTTCTCGGCGTTACCGATATTCAGGTTACCGATAGCGCGATCCACCAGGCGTGCCGGATGCTGAATATTGGAGAGCATGCTCATGTGTTCTTCCGTCAGGTACGGCGCCATCTTGATTAATTCTTTGTAGATATTGCGGAGATTTGACTGGAGCGCGTCGATCTCGATATCGTCTTTGTCAAATTCTTCATCGACCTGCTCAAGTACACCCCGGAAATACGGCTCGGCCGCCGTCCATTCGGTCACCTGCATCCGATGGATACCCTGGACAATGGCGCTTTTGCTGCCATCCGGCATATCAAACACCTTCAGCACCTGGGCAACCGTCCCAAACGAGTATAGATCTTCGCTTGAGGGCTCTTCTACCGAGCCCTCTTCCTGGGCAACGACACCGATGTACCGGTTATCTTTTGGCAAATTCTCAATGAGATTCAGGGACCGCTCGCGCCCGATGTAAATAGGGATAACCTGCTGCGGAAATAAAACCGTGTTCCGCAACGGCATGATGGGCAATTCCACCGATCCGTCTGAACCGAATATCTCTTCAACTTCGACATTTTCAGTGGCTTCGGTTATTTCATTCAAAAGAAATCCTCCTAATTTTTATAATCTGCTTCATAGGCAATTAATTAATTACAATGTCTGTGCCAACAATTAGCACAACTGAAAACCGACCGCTTTCCCGCCATCTTGTCGAACAGTTGTGACAGATATGCCGGTTTTTGCAGACGCACTGCGTTCATGTCAGATAACAAAGGAGGTTCTTCCCGCCTGTGTCATTTGATCACGGAATCAGAGAAAAGCTTCTTCAACACCGAAAGCGCTCGGAGCGTTACCATAAAATCGCCAACGGTATCTTTGCCGGCGACCGCCGGAAACAGGCCGCTATCTAACTGTTGATCCCGCAGCCAGTTTGAGGCTTTTTTTACCACCGTATTGGAGCGGTCGTATCCGGCATTGGTCACAATTTCTAATACTTTCAGAGTTCCACCACGGAAGCAGCCGGACTCATCGTATCCGACATACAGATAATCCCAGGCGTCCGGAGCGTTCAAAAATTTGGTGTGGTTCGTTTGCAGAAAATTATCCAGAAGATAATCCAATCCTTTGCGCACGCGGTCATCTTTGTAATAAACATTGTGCAGCACCAGCGGCCATAACACATGACAGGTCGTCCAGATACAGCTCGGATAGGTATCCTTGTCTTCACCGGCGGGCACATGGACCAGATGAAGCCAGCCGCCGTCATTCCGTTGGCGGCGCAGCAGCCAGCGCATCCCCCGATCCACAAAAGGATTCCCTTGTAGCCCATAGCGCATAAGCACCCAAAGTGCGTAGCCCTGATGCTGATAAAACAGTGGAAACTTGCCGTCCGGATGCTGCATTTTCATCAGCGCCACAATCCCCTCCTGCACCTCCGGGACATCCCGGGTCGCACCGTGATCAAGCAATCGGTGGAGTTCCATAATCTGTGAGAAAAACTGCATGCTCTGCTGACGCTGCTCGTTGGAAAATTCTTGTTTCGACGGCCATGTTCCGTCGTCGTTTTGTCGTATTAACAGGCGATTAAACTCATCATTCTGCCGCACCTCGGCAATTATTTCCTGTACAGCATGTGCAACTTCCGTCAATTCGTACAGTTCAGTAAACATCCGGTATTTGACGCCTGGAGGCGCCTTTTTCTCTAACCGGGGGAGGGGATCCGTCTGAAGTATGTCTGAGAAGTCTAATTCCATTAAGAAGCAGTGTTCATGTTAAAGAAAGTGTTATAGTGTTCAGGTTTAAAAGCGTGTTAGAGTTCAAAGTATCGGGCATCTTCCGTCCAAAATGCATAGTCGATTGGAAATTCCCGCTGTAATGGAGCTTGTTCGTTGTCTTCCGGTCTCTCGCCCCCGGGCTCCGTTCTCCAATCAATATCTCTACCTTTTACACCCTAAACGCCGCAGTCATTTGTTATTTCTGCGGCGGTCAGCGTGTCAAATTTCTATTCGTTTAAAGTAAGTGTTGCGGATTAGGAATTCTAATCGAAATGATAAATAATGTGTCAAAAACTAATGTGGAATCGGTATGATTGTGGCAGGAGTAAACCTATGCTTCTTCTTTGATCTTATGACACTCCATGCAATTTTCCCGCGGTTCGTGCGGCATTATCTTAGCGTCCATCACACCTTGAGTGTGGCATGTAATGCACTGCTTTTCCGACTCGAACCGCCGGTGATACGCCTTCCCGGACATGGTCGGGGCAATCTTCGCCAACGCTTCCCGGTTAATATTTTCATTGGATGACTGCCGATCCTGACTGCCAGAGAAGGATTGAGGGCTGAAATTCAGAAATACAATAATCAAGCCGGCGAGAGCAATGGTTCCATACACCAGCCAGGCTGTTCTGCGATCGGGAGTGGCCAACGAATATGCTTTCTATATATTATGCTTTGAAGGATTGACCACATCCGCAGGTCGACTTCGCCTGGGGATTCACAACTTGGAACGACCCACCCATCAGCCCTTCGTCGGCATAGTCGATTTCGGAACCGTCAATGTACTTGAGAGAAAATTTGTCCACGATGACCTTGATCCCGTTCTGCTCCAGGACTTCGTCTGATTTTTCGGGCTCATCCTCGAATTCCATCCCGTACGACATTCCGGAGCATCCGCCACCCTGGATATAGACCCGAAGTCCATGCTCCTCTTTATTCTGTTCCTGCAACAGTGTGCGGAGTTTATTTTCCGCCCGTTCCGATAATGTAACCATTTTTATACTCCTTTCCGCCTTTCGTCTGCTATCCGATCGGCGAAATAGAATCCGTTTATGCGTTCAAAGATCCGTAAAAGCGTCATGTTTTTCGAAAGAATAATATATACGCTGAATTGGTTTAATGCAATGCCGCTTGTGAGATACATATCAGTTTCATCTCAATTCCGGGAGGAATTGAGAACCAACGGTTCAACCCTAGTCCAGGCTTCTTGGTATCACATGCAAGTGGGTAGTACCGTTTGTGGGAATAATTTTTTGCTCAACGCCCACTACCGTCAATTAATGATCCACCCGTCCCTGGTGCGACTTTTCAATCATTTTTTTTATTCGAGCCCCGGGCTGCCCCGCGGGGATCCCTATGTGAAAGCCCGAGGCTATTCATCTGGCGCAAGATTGGCCTCCAAGGACAGAATTTTAGTCAAATTTCTCCTTTCCGTCTTGACTCTCCATTATTCATACTTCTATCAGGGAGGAGTCGGGTAAGTCAATTCAACATTGGGAATGGAAGTCGCCGCGGTGAAAACACTGTTTTTACATGAACACTTGAATACTATAAAACTGTAGTTCCCTATACCCTTATACCTTCTACCTAATACCCAAGCTCTTTCTTAGTTCAACACGCCGCTCGCCTGCTCGTCTGCGTGGTAGGAACTTCGAACCATGGGGCCGGATTCCACCACGTCGAAACCCATCCGCAGGCCGATATCGCGGTAATAGTTAAACTCGTCGGGATGTACGTATCGATCGACCGGTAAATGACTTTGGCTCGGCTGGAGATACTGTCCGATGGTCATGATATCAACGTCCACTTCCCGGAGATCCTGCATCAGTTTCACCACTTCCTGGGTCTCCTCGCCGATGCCGACCATAATGCCACTCTTGGTGCGCATGCCTTCTTGCTTGGCGCGATAGAGCAGCTCCAGTGAACGCGTATATTTTGCCTGGGGCCGCACCTTTTTATAGATACGTTCCACCGTTTCCATATTGTGGTTCAGGATTTCCGGCTCGGCGTCGATGACTATCTGCAGCGCGTCCCAGTTGCCCTTAAAGTCCGGGATGAGCACCTCGACCGTCAGGTCGGGCATAGCGTCGTGAAGACGTGTTATAGTATCTGCAAACACCGGAGCGCCGCCGTCCTTCCGTTCGTCGCGGTTGACGGAGGTCACCACCACGTGATTCAAATCCATCTTCAGCGCCGCGTCCACCACCCGCTTTGGTTCCTCTTCGTCCAGCATCGGCGGACGACCGGTCTTCACCGCGCAAAAACCACAGCTCCGGGTGCAGATGTCACCGAGAATCATAAAGGTGGCTGTACCCCGGTTCCAGCACTCGTTCATATTGGGACACTGCGCCTCCTCGCAGACCGTATGGAGGTCGTTGTCCGTCATCAAATTTTTTATATTCCGATAGCTCGAGTTCTGATGCAGCCGGATCTTCAGCCAGGGGGGCTTGCGCGAATCCTCCGCGTCGATCCGGGGAAACTCTTTCACTTCGATATTCATCTATATCAGTCCTTCTCCGTCGAATTCTTCAAGATATTGCACAATACGCTGGAGGAATTGCCCACCGATTGCGCCGTCTAGCACCCGGTGGTCATAACTGAGCGTCAGGTACATCATTGACCGGATGGCGATAGCGTCATTGATCACCACCGGCTTCTTTTTGATAGCACCCACGCCAAGAATCCCCAGCTGAGGTTGATTAATGATCGGCAGCCCGTACAGGTTCCCGAAAACCCCGGGATTGGTGATGGTAAACGTCCCGTTCTGGACGTCGTCCGGCTCCAGCTCCTTCATCCGGGCGTTTTCTGCCAGCCGTCGAATTTCTCTGGCCAGCCCAAGGAAACTGCGTTCGTCAGCACCTTTAATCACCGGGACAATCAGACCATCTTCGATTGCGACGGCCATTCCCAGATTGATAAATCGCTTCTCCAGGATTTGTCCTTTTTCCATATCCACCGAAGCATTCACCCGGGGGAAATCCTTCAGCGCCTTCACCGTCGCATACGCGATAAACGGTGTATACGTCAATTTGAAGCCCTCCTGCTTCTGGAAGGCGGTCTTGTTGGCTTCTCTGAAATCCACCACCTTACTCATATCCACTTCCGAGACGGAGTAGACATGTGCCGAAGTGTCCAGACTGGTGCGCATATGCCTGGCGATAGTCTTCCGCATGCTGTCCATCTCTACTACGTTCACGTTCTCCATGGAGCCGGTATACTTGATCGGCTCCACCGGTTTGGCCGGCGCGCGCTTCCCGCCTGTCTCGCCACGTTCCTCCAGGTACGCCAGCAGATCCTGTTTTCTGACTCTCCCACCGATGCCGGTGCCCTCGATAGACTCCAGTTCCGCCTGCGAAACACCTTCTTTGGAAGCAATAGACCGCACCAGCGGTGAGTAAAAATCTTTACCGGAGCGCCCTTTGGTCTCGACGGAGATTCCATCGTCCGAAGCCGCAATTTCTTCAGATTCTGCAGCCTTCGCTTCATCCTCTTCGGCAGATCCATTGGAAGTACCATCACCGGATTCGATATCCGCATCCTTCTCGGTCTCGATATACGCGATAGTGGTACCGACGTCCACGGTCTCGCCCTCTTCAACGACGATTTCGGCGAGTTTACCTTCGTGGGAAGACGGAATCTCAGAATCCACCTTGTCCGTGGAGATTTCCAGCAGGATTTCGTCCTGCTCGATTTCCTCGCCCGGCTGCTTGTGCCACTTGATGATGGTGCCCTCCGCGACACTCTCGCCCATCTGTGGCATCACGACTTCAACTCTCATATATGGCTCCTGCGTGGTTTTTCAGAAAAGTAAAGTTTACGTTCTTTCTAATAATTCCACAACTGCTGAATCCCGTCGGCGATTTTCTCCGGATTCGGCATGAAATACTCTTCCAGAGATGGGGCAAACGGGACCGGCGTGTCTATCGAAGCGATTCGCCGGATCGGTCCGTCCAACCATTCGAAGGCTTCTTCGGTAATCCGGGCGGAGAGTTCGGCGCCGATCCCGCCGGTCCTTACGTCCTCGTGTACAATTAACACCTTATTGGTTTTCTTGATCGACTCAATAATCAGCTCCATATCCAGCGGTATCAACGTGCGCAAATCGATGACCTCCACATCGATATCACCTTTCAGATTCTCCACCGCTTCCAAGCTGGCCGAGACCATCGAACCGTAGGTCAATACCGTGATATCCTTCCCTTCTCTGGCAATCCGGCCTTTCCCAATTTCCACCTCATAATCACCTTCCGGCACCTCCCCCTTCTCCCGGCGATAGAGATACTTGTGCTCAAAGTAGAGTACCGGATTTTCGTCTCGAATGGCCGCTTTGATCAGTCCCTTCGCGTCGTAGGGCGTGGACGGCGCCACCAGTTTGAGTCCCGGCACGTGAAAGAACCACGCTTCCGTATTCTGCGAGTGGAACGGCCCGCCGTGGATACCGCCTCCGGTGGGCATGCGGACAACCATCGGTACGTGTCCGCCCCAGCGATAGTGAATCTTCGCCGCGTTATTCACCAACTGGTTGAATCCGTTGGCCACGAAATCGGAGAACTGCATCTCCGCCACAGGACGCAGCCCCTGCAGTGCCGCTCCGATACTCATCCCCAGGATGGCGGTCTCCGCGATCGGCGTATCGATGACGCGTTCTTCGCCGAACTCGTCCAGAAATCCTTCCGTCACCTTGAACGCGCCGCCATACTCCCCGATATCTTCTCCAATCAGGAAGACCGAGTCGTCCCGGCGCATCTCCTCCCGGAGCCCATCACTGATAGCCTGGATGTAGGTTATTTCGGGCATTGGCTGTTACTCATAAATTTCCTAAGTATTAAACGGGCTTTTAGTTAAAATAACCTTGCACAACACAACTCACCCTCTTGGTCTCCCTCTCTTCGAAGAGAGGGAGAAACGCGATTTCAAAGATTCGGAGAGCCGTTCCCCTTCCTCTTTCGAATAAAAAGCGGCCAAGGGATGGAGTTGTATTTGTAGAAACGCTTTCATCGCAATATTTTTCCACTCAATAATATTTTAATTATTCTATGTCTCTTTACCCGACCCTTTCAGGATCGTTGACCCCTGAAAGGGTCTAATTCCCGGTGTCTGTCATTCGACAAGCTCAGGATGACACCCTACAGAGTCACTTTGATTCGTCGCGGCGAATTCGAAGAGTGCTTATAGTCTATCACTCCGCGAAAACCCCCTCCTTCGCCTCCGGCCCCTCAGGCGCCGGAGCCTCCAGTGCATACTCAAATGCTGCTTCCATTTCCGACTCGATTTTTTCGTCAATCGCTTCTTTAATATTCTCGGTCATTATTTCCCATGCTGCCAATTTTTCTGCGTACTTCGGCACGGGATCGTGCATTTCCCATTTTTGCATCATCTCCTCAGGAACGTATTTGGCGGCATCGTGCTCCGAGTGTCCCCGCATGCGCATGGTCTGACTTTCGATGAGCACCGGGCCGTCGCCGTTTCTCGCTCGTTCAACCGCCCACTTGGTAACGCGGTACATCTCTGTAGCATCAGTCCCATCCACCACGACTCCGGGAATCCCGTACCCGACCGCCCGCTTCGCCAACCAGTGGGTGTGGAACTGCTTCGCGTTCGGTGTGGAGTAAGCGTACTGATTATTTTCAATGATGTACACTACCGGCAAATCCAGTACCGATGCGGCGTTGATACCCTCATGAAAATCGCCGATGCTGGTGCTGCCGTCGCCGATAAAGTGGAGCGCAACCTGTCCCATTTTCCTGATCTTCGACGCCAACGCCGCACCGGACGCCACCGGAATCATGGCGCCAAGATGGCTGATCATACCCAGCGTATTAATTTCCGGATTCCCGTGATGTGCTCCGTTGTCCTTGCCGGCGGTTGGGCCCTCAGCACGCCCCAGATACTGGAGCGCCATTCTTTTCAACGATTCACCTTTGACGAAATGCGCTCCCAGATCCCGGTGCATCGGCGCAAGGATATCTTTGTCCTGCAGTGCATACGTTGCCCCAACAGATGTGGCTTCGTTTCCGGTTCCCAGGTATAGTCCTCCGACCATCTGTCCCTGGCGATACAAATTCGCCAGTCGCAGCTCGAAGGTGCGGGTCAGCTGCATGTAATAATACATCGCCAGATAATCGATCGTCTCCAGTATAGGGATTTCGGGAATTTCAGAATTTTTCGATTTGAATTGACTTAGAAATGATTTGACTTCGGATCGGTTCATGGGGGGATAGTTTTTTTAGTGTTAGAGTGCTCAGGTGTTCAAGTGTTCATGTTAAAAAGCGGGTTATGGTGTTATAGTAATACACCCTCTTAATCGTCATCTTACTCTTAATTGTTGTTCGTGGTTCGTTGTTAGTTGTTCTTTGCGTTTCCTTCGCGCCCTTAGCGGCTTTGCGTTTTACCAGTTTATCTGCGTGCTATTAGTTTCCCCAAAGCACAAACCGCCGATGACAGACGGGTCACCGACGGTAAAAATTGTTGAGCAGTATGTTGCACAGAATTAGAATGCAATCAGTTCCCTGAGCGCGTTCACGATATCGTCCTTCTGCGGGAGGATTACCGATTCCAGATCCCAGTTAAACGGGATGTGGCAATCTTCTGCTGCGAGCCGCTTCACCGGGCCGTCCAGGTACATAAAGCATTCATCGGCGATGCGGCTGGCGATCTCTCCGCCGAAGCCACCGGTGAGATTGTCCTCATGGGCCACCAATACCTTGTTGGTCTTTTGCACGGATTCGAAGATGGTTTCCTCATCCAACGGATTTAGCGTTCGAATATCTATAATTTCAACAGAGATGTTGTCCTTCGCCAGCTCTTTCGCAGCTTCCACCGATCTTTGTACCAGCGATCCCCAGGCGATGACGGTAACGTCCTCACCCTCACGAACCACATTGGCATGTCCGAAGGGTAGCAGATAGTCTTCGCCTGGTCCTGGCGAGGCAGAAAACTGCTGTCGGTACATCCCTTTCTGCTCCAGGAAGAGTACCGGATCGGGACACCGAATCGCCGTCTTCAGCAGACCTTTGGCGTCGGCAGCGTTGGACGGGAACACTACCCGCAGCCCAGGCATGTGCGAAAAATAGCCGTCAATGCTCTGGCTGTGATACAGTCCTCCGTGGATGTAACCGCCGACCGGCACCCGCACCACTACCGGTGCGCTCCAGTCGTTGTCTGAGCGGTAACGCAGCGTTGAGAGTTCGTTTCTGAGCTGCATCATCCCTGTCCAGATGTAGTCGCCGAACTGGATCTCCGCCACCGGAAGAAATCCCCGGGTTGCCAGTCCGATGGCGGTTCCCACAATGGTCGACTCCGCCAGCGGCGAGTTAAAACAGCGCTCATTTCCGAATTCTGTGGAAAGTCCTTTTGTCGCCGTAAAAACGCCACCCTTACCGTCCTCCACATCCTGACCGAAGACCAGTACTCTTTCATCCCGGCGCATCTCCTCGTGCAGCGCGTGGTTAATGGCATCCACCATCATAATTTTTTTCCCGGCCTCCGAAGGCTCCTTCAGCGCCGGAGGCTCATAATCCATGGCATACAGATTATCCGTGGCTGTCGATTTGTCCGGGAACGGTTGATCCAGCGCCCAGTTTGCCGCGTCGTTAATCTCCTGTTTGACTTCCGACTGGATCTCCTCCAAATCTTCCCCGGTGGCAAATCCTTCTTCCAGCAGCAACGATTCAAATTTTGGAATAGGATCCCGGTTCTGTTCCTCTTCCAGCTGCTCCTTCGTTTTGTACTTCTTGTGATCATCAGAGCTGGAATGCGGTAATAAACGGATAACATCCGCCACAACTACCGACGGACCTTCTCCATCTCTGGCACGCTTAACTGCCTGTTGTACCACTTCGTATGACTCGAAGAAATCAGTACCGTCCATCTCGAACCGCGCCAGATTTTCGTATCCCTGCACCAGATCGTAGATAGAACCGGCAGTCTGTTGCTTCTTATGGACGGAGATCGCAAAATGATTGTCCTCGACAAAGAAGATGAGTGGTAATTTCTCGCGTCCTGCGATATTCAATGCTTCGTGGAAGTCTCCCTGGCTGGTGGTACCCTCGCCGGAGCTCACCATAACGATCTCGTCGGTACTTTTCTTCAGGTTACCCATGGCGCAACCGGCGGCTTGCAGGTATTGGGTGCCGGTTGGACTGGATTGGGAAACGATGTGCAGTTCTGAGTCGCCGAAGTGCTGCGGCATCTGTCGTGCTCCGGAGGCGGGGTCGGCATCTCTGGACAAAAACTGCAACAAGGTATCTTTGGGAGTGACGCCGAGCGTCAGACAGAAGGTCAGATCCCGGTAATACGGATAGAACCAATCGTGGCCCGGCTGCATGGCGAATCCCAGCGCGATCTGGGCCGCCTCGTGTCCGGAAGTGCCGATGTGAAAATAGCTTTTCCCCTGCTTCAGCAGCGTGAGCATTTTGTTGTCCATGCCCCGCGCCAGGCGCATCAGTCGATAAACTTTCAGTAATTTATCCCGGGATAGCCCGGCCCTGGATTGCTTTTCCTTCGTTTGGGTACTCACAGCATAACCTCGGTTTTTTCATCTGTCACCGATTCAGTCGGTAAATTGGATTCTGCTTCCCGCACCTCGCATTCGAATACGTGTGCAAATTTTGAAAGGTAAATTTTTTGTACCGTTTCCAATGATGGTGCTTCGCCCAGGAGCGATTCCAGGGAGCAGACGCCCTTATGGAAGATCCCGCACGGAATGATCCGGCCGAAATATGAAAGATCCGTGGAGACATTCAGTGCGAAGCCGTGCATGGTGACCCAGCGGCTCACTTTGACGCCGATGGCTGCCACCTTTTCGTCGCTAACCCAGACGCCGGTATATTCTTCGTCTCTGGTTCCGGAGATATCAAATTCCGCCAGGGTACGAATAATCGTCTCCTCCAACTGTCGCAGATACCAGTGGACGTCCTTTTTATAATTCTCTAGATGCAAAATCGGATAACCTACCAGCTGTCCCGGGCCGTGATAGGTGATGTCGCCACCTCGATCGATTGGGACATATTCGGCATGTCTGGATTCCAGTTCCCGCTCGTCCGCCAGCAGATGATTCTCATCTCCGGCTTTGCCCAGGGTGTAGGTTGGATGGTGTTCGACGAATAATAATCTATCGCCTGTATTTCCGTCCACCCGATCCTGCAGCAGGGATTTTTGATATTCCCAGACCGGTCGGTATGGCTGTCTTCCCAGCCATTCGTATGTGACTGTTTTCGTCATCTTAGAAACGGGATTGTAGAAAAATTAGTCAAATTAATTTTATGCCTCAGAGATGAATGGCTTCGTCAAACGCGGCGCCGGTGGCCTCTTCGATGACTTCGGAGAGGGTGGGATGTGCATGCACGGTATTGTGCAATTCCTTCCATGTGGCCTCCAGAGATTTTGCTACACCGACCTCGGCGATGAGTTCGGTTGCCTCCGCACCGATGATGTGTGTTCCAAGGATCTCGCCGTATTTATTATCGATGACCATCTTCACGAATCCTTCGGTTTCACCGCTGGCGACCGCCTTGCCGTTGGGACGAAACTGGTATTTACCGATCTTCACGTCGTAGCCTTCGTCCTTTGCTTCCTGCTCGGTGAGGCCGATACTGGCGACCTGCGGCTGGCAATAGGTGCAGCCGGGAATCAGTGTGTAATCCAGCGTCACCGGCTCTTTGCCGGAGAAGCCTTCCACGCAGATGACACCCTCTTTGGACGCCACATGCGCCAGCCAGGGCGGGCCAATGACGTCGCCGATGGCGTACACGCCGTCAACTCCGGTGCGATAGTATTCATCGGTCACTACGTGTCCATTGTCCACTTCCACACCGAGGTCTTCTAGGCCGATGTTCTCCACGTTGCCCTGCACGCCGATGGCCATAAGCGCCTTGTCAGCCTTCAGCGTCTCCTCTTCGCCATCTTTGGACACCGTAACCTCCACACCATCTTTTGTGGTCTTCACGGATTCGACTTTCGTATCAGTCCTGATATCCATACCGGCCTTTTTGAAGGCTTTACCCAGCTCTTTGGAAATATCTTCATCCTCCACCGGTACGAGATTCGGCATCATTTCAACAATGGTTACATCGGTGCCGAAGGCGTTATAAAAATAGGCGAACTCCACGCCGATAGCGCCGGCTCCCATGACGATAAGCGACTCCGGTTGTTCCTCCAGGTTCATGGCTTCCCTGGAGCTGATCACTTTCTCTCCATCGATTTCCACGTCAGGAATAGTGCGGGGACGCGCGCCTGTCGCAATAATAATGTGATCGGCGTTGACGGTCGCCGTCCCATCCGAACCGGACAGTTCGACTTCTAAAGTATGGGCGTCTGTAAATTTCCCTGAGCCCTTGATGTACTCAATCTCGTTTTTCTTGAACAGGTACTCAACGCCCTTAATCTGTTTGATGGAAATCTTCCGGGAACGCTTGATGATCTTGGAAAAATCGTACCCGACCTCTTTGGCGGAAAGCCCGTATTCGTCGGCATGTTGAAACGTTTCGTACAGTTCGGCGCTCCGCAGCAGCGCCTTCGTGGGAATACACCCCCATTTGACGCAGATGCCTCCCAAATCTTCGCGCTCGACGACGGCCACTTTGTGTCCCAACTGGGCGGCACGAATCGCCGCGACATATCCACCGGGGCCTCCCCCTAAGACAGCAACATCAACGGAATATTCATTCTCTGGCATTAAACGACCCTTTATTTAAAAGTATTACAAATAATTGCGCTTGCGATATTTATTAATCCGAACAGGTAAACTACTTGTCCCCTCCATTTAAATCAACTGCAATCCCTGAACCGGGAGTGACTCAGTTCTCATCAATTGCAGGGCCAGTGGCCTCGGATGTCTGTCCCACCAAGCCTCGCATCGCCTCGAGATTCTTCATGAACCAATCGTCTCCTCCCGGCGTCTCAAGTACCATAGGAATATCGGTGAACCGTTCGTCATTCAAGAGCAGCCGGAACGCCTCCAGGCCGATGTATCCATTGCCGAGGTTCTCGTGTCGATCTACACGGGAATTGTACGGCTTTTTGGAGTCGTTCACGTGGAAGGCCTTCAGCCAGTCGAATCCGATGACCTTTTCGAATTCTGTCCAAGTTTGTTCGTAGGTGTTCTTCGTTCGGATATCGTATCCCGCAGAAAACATATGGCAGGTGTCCATACAGATGCCGACCCGGGATTTATCCTTCACGTTTTCCATAATTTCCATCAGCTGCTCATAGGTGTAGCCAACATTCGTGCCCTGGCCGGCGGCGATCTCCAGTAACGTAATCACCGAGGCACCCGGCGTTTCTTTATGGGCCCAGTTCAGGCTGTCGGCGATGGTATCAATCGCATGTTGTTCGCCAGCACCAAGGTGGGAACCCGGATGAAAGATTAACAGGTCTATTCCCAGTTGATGGCAACGATCGATCTCATTCTTAAAAGCATCTCTGGACTTTTCCAGATTATCATCCTCCGGCGATCCCAGATTGATCAGATACGAATCATGGGTCATCACCGAAGATGGCCGGCGCGATTCCATGCATTCCTTGAATTTTTTCGCATCTTCATCGACGATGGGTTTTGCGCTCCACTGCATCTGGTTTTTGGTAAACACCTGGATGGCGTCGCAGCCGAGTTCCTCGCCCCGGAGAGGCGCCTTATAAATCCCTCCTGCTATTGAAACGTGTGCTCCGAATAAACTCATAATCCCCTACTTTTACTTCAGTGTTAACGTGTTAATGTGTTCGAGTGTTTAGGTTGCAATGTGTGTTAATGTATTATCGTGTTAGAGTGCTATAGTTAAAGACGGTCATGCGTCGTGCGTCCTCAGTCCCGTGTCCCGTCAGCGGTAGGTAAAATGGCTTTGTTAGTGTAGTTCCCGTTCTTTGATTTGTGATTTCTTGCGTGTGATTTCATCTCCTCAGACTGTTCAATTGCCCAGAGGTGACTGGAATCGGTTTTTTACCACCCACTACCAACAACGAACAATTTTTTCCTTTCTCCTTTCGCCCTCCTGCTTTCTCTGCTATCCCTATACCCCTATACCTTATATCCGGTTTTTCGCAATACGCAGTACGTAATACTTTTCCTCTCTCCTTCCTTAAATAAGAACCTGCTAAAGCAGGGACTATCAACGGATTTTTTATACCTTATACCCTATACCCTTATACCTATTTCATTCAAATCTGCCCGAAGTTTACCAGCGTTAAAAACTCCTCCCGCGTTCGCTGATCTTCGCCAAAAACGCCGAACATGGCGCTGGTGGTGGCATAGCTGTTTTGTTTCTCCACACCGCGCATCTGCATACACATATGCCGACCTTCGATAATAACGCCGACACCCTGCGGATGCAATACCTCATCAATGGTATTGGCGATCTGCTGGGTCATCCGTTCCTGTACCTGCAGCCGACGGGAATACATATCCACAATCCGCGGAATCTTGGAGAGCCCAATCACCTTGTTATCCGGAATGTACGCTACATGCGCCCGGCCGAAAAACGGCAGCAGGTGATGCTCGCACATGCTAAAAAAGTCGATATCCTTAATGGTGATCATCTCATTGTACTCGACGTCAAACAGCGCGTCGTTCACCAGGTCATCCAAATCCAGATTATAGCCTTTGGAAAAATAATTCCACGCGTCCGCCACCCGTCGCGGCGTCTCCAACAGCCCTTCCCGCTCGGGATCCTCACCGATATTTTTCAGCAGTTGCCGGGTTAATTCTCTGGTACTTTTCAATTCCTGTTCATCCATTGCACATCCCTCTGTGTTACCCTTCCGTCACCTGCGTTGAAACCTCCGCCGGCTCCGGAGAGCGGCCCATAATATATTTATTTATCAGATATCGCCCCAGGTACGCCAGCGGCGTATCCAGTAGTGCTGCAAAGAATTTAAAGATATAGGCGTAAAAGATCGTCTGAATCATTTCCATGATTCCCATGGACCCCCAAAATGTGAAGACGATCACCGCGGTGGAATCCACCAACTGGGAGGTCATCGTTGAGGCATTATTTCGCAGCCAGAGATGTTTGCCTTTCGTGAGCCGCTTCCAGAAGTGAAACAACTGCACGTCAACAAATTGTGCGGTCAAATATGCGGCCATCGATGCCAGAGTGCCGCGCACCATATAGCCGTAAATCCCCTCATACAATCCCGGATCTTCTGTAATGGATGCCATAGGTGCAAAGTGTCCGGCTGTGACCATAATTATGATAAAGATACTGGCGATGAATCCGATAAAGACCACAAAATTGGCGCGCTTTCTCCCGTAGACTTCTGAGATTAAATCGGTAGCCAGAAAGGTTGCCGGATACGGCAGCACGCCAACCGGAATAATCAGTCCAAAGATATTGACGAACTTGGAAACCCCGATGATGTTCGCCATCACCAACGCACTGATAAAAACGGCGGCTAAAAGCAGAAACAATTTTTCTGAGAGGGGAAATGCCGGTTCGTTGTGCTGGTACTCTGCCGAGTTACTCTTCGCCACGATAGACAGCCCAGTTGTTTTCGGTTTCCAGCAGACGAACTTCGTGGAGAATATCCGGTAAAACCGATTCGAGTTGATTATAAAAAGCGATAGCCAAATTCTCGGCCGTTGGGATAATACCTTCCAGAAAATCCACGTCGTAATTCAGATGAAAATGGTCCACCTTATCAATGAGGTGGGTATTTACCAGCTCTTTTAGCTGCTTTAACTCATAGAGCATCCCGTCGTCCATATTCACCTCGCCCCGAATGGTCACGTACAATTCGTAATTATGACCATGGCCGTTCGGTCGAGCACATTTTCCAAAGATTGCGTAATTCTTTTCGTCATCCCAGGCCGGATTCCGAAGCACGTGCGAAGATTCGAACCGGAACCGCTTGGTCAGTTCAACTGTCGGCATAATTTTACTCCTCTTCAATCACTCCGGATGGACAATATTCGAACAATACACATTCCCCGCATTGGGGCGATCGCGCTTTGCACACTGCACGCCCGTGGTCGATAATCAAATGCGCCCACTGCGTCCAGTCATCTTTGGGCACCAGTTCCTGCAGGTCGTACTCGATCTTCTCCGGATCCGTCTCGGTCGTCAATCCCAACAGGCGACTGATTCGCTTTACATGGGTATCCACCACCAATCCGGGAATCTTGTGGGCGACTCCAAGGATGACGTTGGCGGTTTTGCGACCGACTCCCGGCAGATCAGTCAGTTTTTCCATGGATTGAGGGACTTCCCCGCCATACTCGTCGATAACGCCGGTGGCGAAGCCTTTGATCGATTTGGCTTTATTCCGGTAAAAGCCGGTGGAGCGAATATCCTGTTCCAGTTCCTTGATATCCGCCGAAGCGTAATGTTCGGGCGTTGGGTATTTTTTGAACAAATCCTTCGTAACCTTGTTCACCCGTTTGTCAGTGCATTGGGCGGACAATATCGTTGCCACTGAAAGCTCAAACGGATTCGTAAAATTTAACGAGCACTTTGACCCGGGGTATTCCCTCTTGAGTTCCTGAATAATCTTTTTTGTGCGCGCCTCACGATCAGCGAGGGATTCATTCGGAATCTGCTTCGGTTTCATTCGTCCTCTGGTTTTTTGTAGTGTTCGGAGTAGAGTCTCAGCAGCGTATGCATCCTGCGCAGCTGAGAATTTTTTTCCGCCCGGGTAAAGCGCATCACCATAATGCGGAGCATCCGTTCGACGATATCCGTATCGGTTACCGGTTCCAGGTAGTATTCCCGGAAACCGGCGCCGGTGCGGATACAAAATCGTTGGACGGCCGCCCGGCCAAGCATCCGCCCTGCGTAAAACGGATCGACATACGGCTCACTCGTCTCACCGGCACCGCCAGTGAATTTCAGCATAAAATGGCCGGGGATACCGACGCCGGCCAATGGGATATCCACCCGCCGGGCGACCAGAAGATATAAAACAGACAGGCTGATGGGAAGCCCCACCTTCCGATCCAATAACCGATTCAGGAAAATATTGTCCACCTCATAATAATCTGCCGTGTTTCCCGTATACCCGAAGGTATTGCTTACCACGCCAACCAGGCGTCGCACCTTGTCGATCTCTGAATCGGTGGGTTGTATTCGCTGTTCCGTGTGTTTCGCTAATTCGTCGATCTTCCCCGTATAAAAATCCACATCCACCGCAGGATATCCGATGCGGGCGATCAACCAGGTCATCTCCTCCAAATCCAGTTCTCTGCCCTGATACCGCTGGAGAGTGTTGATCCATTTGGATTCAAACTCCTGCTGGTGAATTTCCCGGAGAATCAGCGTTGCCTGGCCTATGCGGTCTTCATCCCGCTCCTCAACGACATTTTCCAAATACGGAATCGCGTTATTTCCGTATTCAAGGAGCCGTTGGCGAACGTCGGAATAGACCTGTTCGTCGTCCAGCAGATCGATCAACGCCTGAAGTTCCGAATCTGACATGGCTACCTTGCGTCGGTTTGAGCTGTTACTTTACCGGCTACGTGGGTCTCGTCCATCCGGATTTGGACATCCATGGGAAAATCTTCCAGATACCGGGATTTCACGTATCCGAGCCCTACAGCTCCGGCTCTCTGCGGTAATTTCGCGTAACTGGTGAGCGTTCCGACCGGCCGGTCACCATTCGAGATGTCTAGCGGAAGACTCATATCCATAGAAATCTCCCCGATGAATTCAAGATGACAGAGCTGCTGCTTGACCTTATCGTAATTCAGCGTTCGGGCGATCACCTCCTGGCCGGTGAAGCAGGTACTCATATCCAGTGGCGTCTCCAGATGAGCCTCCACCAAGGTATATTCGTCCGTAATTTCGTTCGGATATTTCGGGATGCCCGCACGGATTCGGGCGATATCGTAGGCATCGTATCCCACCGGTTGCCAGTCTGTGTTCGACTCTTCCAGCAAATCCCACAGGTCACCACTCACATCTCCGGGACAGAATACGTGCACATCATTTCCGGAGATATCGTTGACGCTGGCGATGTAGATTGTCTCCCCGGCTACTTCAGCCTGGTGCATCGCGTAAAGCGACGAATCGCGCACATCGATGGAAAATACGTCGTTCACCAGAGATGGCGCTTGCGGACCGCTCAGCTGGAGCAGTATCCAGGAATCGCTGGTCTCATCAAAATTTACGTCTTCCTTAAAGAAGATATACCCGGAGAAGTGCTCAATGATATGCTCCGGAGCGCCGGGAGAGGTGACCATCGTCAGATGATCGTCGTGTGGCTTATATACGGTGACCCAGTCCACGAATCGTCCTTCGGCGGTGGTCACCACTGTTTCCATGCCCTGGTGATTTTCTAGATCATTTATTGGCGCGGAGGTCATCCGGTGCAGAAAATCCTGCGCCGTGCCGCCAGAGACGTTGATGCGGCCGTAATGGCTCTTATCGATGACGCCGCAGCTGTTTTCCAGCGCGTCCAGTTCGGACTGGATATCGCCGTAGTGAGCCGGGAGACGCCAATCGTTTACCTCTGTCCATTCGGCACCATGAGCAGAGTGTTGTTTCTTAAAAGCGAGTTGATTTATAGTGGTTACTGTCATTGTATCTCAATTCTTTTGGAATTGTTTAAGGATATCATCCCACCGTGGCGTGATGGTATCTTCTTTTTATTTGACCTAATTAATCCTCCAATGTTTGTAGAGACGTTTCATGGAACGTCTTTACAGGATATCGTCCCTGTGTCAAACCCGAAAGTAAAGTCGGCCCCAGAAATTTCCGTTCCTGTCATGGTATTTGAACCGTCTTCGGTAGAGACATGCCATGCTTGTCCCGAGTGGCCGGGAGCTTGTCTCTACATAAAATGATTCCAATTTCCTGTATCATATCGAATCCCGTTATAGGTATTCAGCGTACAGGACAGAAATCTCAGGGCTATTCTATTTTCGCACACCCTCCCTGGCACGTCTCTGCTCTTCAATTCATTTCTTCTCAAAAAACTCCCGCACCTGCTCCACATCCCAGGCATTAATCACGTCCTCCTTCGTGAACCATCCCTTGCGTGCGATGCCGACACCGTAGCGAACATGGCTCATCCCGTCGATACTGTGGGCATCCGGATTGATGGAAGTCTTGATACCGTGTTCCCGTGCCAGTTTGCCGAGACGCCAGTCCAGATCCAGCCGGCGGGGATTCGCATTGATTTCGATGGCGGTTCCGGCTTCACCCGCCGCTTCGATAACCGCCGGAAGATCCACGTCATACTCATCTCTGGCCAGAAGGAGCCGTCCGGTCGGGTGTCCCAGAATTGTGGTATATTTGTTCTCCACCGCCTTGATGAGCCGCTCGGTCTGCTTCTCCCGGGTGAGGTTAAACGTGCTGTGCACCGACGCGATGACGAAGTCGAACTGCTCCAGGATATCGTCCTCGTAATCCAGGGAGCCGTCCGGCAGAATGTCGCTCTCGATACCCCGGAAAATGGTGAAACCCGGGAATTCCTCCTGCACCTTGGCGATCTCTTCCCACTGCTTTTTCAGGCGCTCCGGCTTTAGTCCGTTGGCGTAAAAGGCCGTCTGACTGTGATCGGTGATACCGAGGTATTCATATCCCTGGTCGATACAGGCTTCCACCCATTCCTTCACGCTCGGGACGCCGTCGCTGTAATGGGTGTGGACGTGGATCATGCCGCGGATATCATCTTCCGCAACTAATGCGGGAAATTCATTCTCTTTGGCGAATTCGATCTCGCCGGTGTTTTCGCGGAGTTCCGGTGGGATGGATGACAGTCCCAGCGCCTCAAAGATTTCCGACTCGTCGGCGCATTCCACCAGTTCGTCCTCATTGCGGAACAGCCCGTATTCGTTCATTTTCATATCCATGGATTTCGCCAGAGATCGCATGGCCGTATTATGCTCCTTGCTCCCGGTGAAGTGGTGGAGCGCATACGGAAACTGTTCATCCGACACCAATCGCAGATCGGCGTTGATGCCGCTCTCCAGCCGGACACTTGTTTTGGTCTCGCCGCTGCCAATGATGGTGTCGACGCTCTCCAGCTCGGTGAATTCCCGCATGATCTGCTTGCGATCCCTTTCGGCGCAGCTGGCGACGATATCCGCGTCCTTCACCGTCTCCCGGTGTCGCCGCAGGCTCCCGGCCAGCTCCGCCCGGATGACCTTGTCATGCCCCTTGACGAACTTAATTAATGGCTCGGCCGCCTCCATCACCTCGTCGATGAGCCAGCGCTCCTGGTACTTCTTGATAAATTTGATGCCGTCCAGGATCTTTTCCTGGGTCTTGGCGCCGAAGCCTTCCAGATCCACCAGCCGGTTCTCCTGGCAGGCGTATTCCAGCTCGCCAACTTTCGTAATTTCTAACTCATTCCAGATCTTCTTCACCTTCTTCGGGCCGAGTCCGGGGATCTCCAGAATTTTGAAGAGTCCTTCCGGAATTTCCGACTTCAGCTTCTCGTAGTACTCGAGTTTGCCGGTCTGCACCAGTTCTGTAATCTTCTGGGAGAGCGCTTCACCGATTCCCTTCACATCGCCGATCTCCCCATTTTCCACCAGATCGGTGATGTCCTCGGTGAGCGTTTCGATGGTTCGGGCGCCGTTATAATATGCCCGGGCTTTAAAGGGATTTTCGCCTTGAAGCTCCATCATCGTCCCGATTTCGTTCAAGACTTTTGCCACATCTTTTTTTGTGATTTCAGCCAAATGAATGCTCCCGGGAATCCCCGTATTGCGATTGGTTCTCAATAGCAAATTATAATACGGATTGTACCGTTTTGTTTCAAACCGAATTCGGTGACGACAGTGTTATTGTGTTTGAGTGTTCAGGTGTTAGAGTTAATTATTTTCTAATCTTAATCATACTCTCCCCGCAGGGCTCCCTTTGGGATAATCTTAATCGATTTTTCCAAGAAGAAAACCAAAATTAAAAATTTAAGATGGGAATCTTTTGCCTTAATGGGGCAATATGAGAATAGCCCCGTCCCACCCGAACGGGATAGGGATTAGAAAATTTAAAAAAATTATCAAGATCCACCGAAACAACAGTAAATCATTCTAGTTATTACCCGTTTTGTCTTGATACAAAACGGGTAGAAAAAATCAAGGAAACTCAGAACTCGCACTTCTACACCGACAGATGGTCTTTTATAATATTATCCCAAGTATCAATAATCCGCTCATTTTCTATCCGGGTGCTCAAACACTGAGTTTCCGTTTAAGTTCGATGGGTGTACTCTAAAAAGTACATTCCCATTTGGTAATTTAAGTCACTAATGGAAAATAAGAAGAATATGAATAGCCCCGGCATTTATGCCGGGGTAAATAAGGGTATATAATATAATAGAGGGGCTTCAGCCCCTTTTTAGAGCAGACTCTTCGATTTTATTGACTGGATCTTGCTTACCTTTTTCCGGTAATATGGCCTTCAAATCAATTTCGCTCTATTGGCCAATGACCGGAGGACTGCTCAAACCAGGTGTCTGATAACAGCGTTCCGGCAGCAGTTTAAAAAACGCATGGCAAGGCCCAATAAACACAAGAGTTAATGGTTTTAACTGGCCTCGCTTTCAATTTTGGGCACCGCGGGAACGAGTGGCGAAAAGCGAGAACCGGCTGTTTGACCGAAGGGAGTTCCGGTTCTCGCCCGGCACGAGTGACTTCAGCGGTCAAAATTGAAAACGTCGCCTTGATTTTTTCGCCCTTTTGGATCAAGCCAAAAGGGCAGGAAAAGAAAGGAGTGTGAGGTTCGAAAAAGCGCCGAAGATTAGATTTTTAAAAAATGAAAAATCCACCTCACCCCAACCCCCTCTCCTTGGCAAGGAGAGGGGCTAAAACCAAATACCCAAACAAATAATCGACATTCCCGTTGCATTTCATTCCCCCGATCCCATAACTTATTCGTACAAAAGGCGAACAAAACTATTTCAGGCAGATCCGATGTTTATCCATCTCAACGTACACTCCACATACTCACCGATGCACGGGATCGCTTCCCAGGAAGATTTGATATTCAAGGCGCTTGAGTGCAACATGTCCCACCTGGCGCTGACCGAAGTCAACGGCCTGTGGGGATTCATTAATTTCGTCAAAGAAGCCCGGCATTACGACATTAACCCCATCGCCGGGACGAACCTGCTCACAGATGATCTGGATTTCATCCTCCTGGCGGAAAACCAAACCGGCTACGAGAATATCTGCCACATTCTCTCGGTGCTCCATCACGAAGAATCCGATGATATGCTGGAGACAGTAATCAAATATCAGGAAGGCGTATTTATCCTCTGCTCTATCCCAGCGATGTTGCAACGGCTGGCGGAGCGTATTCCCGGCGATCACCTGTTTGCGGAACTCCGTCCCGGGGCCCCGACCCGTGAACTGCTCGATGCCGCCCGACAACTCAACCTCGATCCGGTAGCGACTGGCAACGTCTATTTTCTCACTCCGGACCAGCAACCGCTGCACCGCCTGCTGCGGGCCATCGACGGGAACTGCCGCCTCGACGATCTCGCCGATGACGAGGTAAAATCCACCGCGCATTATTTCGTCACGGAGGCAGAGATGCATCGCCGATATCCGCAATATCCCGAAGCCATCGAGAACACTTACCGCCTTGCCAAACGCTGCAAAACGGACTGGAAGTACGACGGCTCCATCTTCCCGGAGACGGCGCCGGATAAACTCGAAAAGTCGACTCACAAATTGCGCCAGCTGGTGCAGAATGGGGCCCGGGAACGATACGGTTATCTCAGTCCGGCAATACAGGAACGCATCGACCGGGAGATGTCGCTGATTACGGAGAAGGGATTCGCGCCATACTTCCTGGTGGTCCGGGACATTGTGCAGCAGGCGACCAAAACTGTGGGACGCGGCAGCGCGGCGGCCTCCATCATCAGCTACTGCCTGGGGATCACCCAGGTCGATCCCATCAAGTACAACCTGTACTTCGAACGGTTTCTCCACGAGGAACGCGTCGATCCGCCGGACATCGACATCGACTTCGCGTGGGATGAGCGGGATGACATTCTGGATTACGTCTTTGCGAAATACGGCGAGACCCGGGCGGCTATGGTGAGCAACCAAGTGAGGCTGCAACCGCGGTCGGCGGTGCGCGAGGCGGCCAAGGTGTACGGGCTTTCCAATGAAGAAATCAACGCCATCACCAAGCGATTGGGCTATCGATCCGTTATCGGCGATAACCTGCTCGACACGGTTCGAAATGACAATCACTTTCGGAATCTGCATCTGAGCGAAACCCTGGAAAAGGTGTTGGCGCAAAGCGAACGAATCCTTGGCGTGTTCCGGCACTCATCAGTCCACTCCGGCGGCGTGGTCATCGTACCGGAAGATATCCGAAGATACGTACCAGTGCTGCGCGCCACGAAAGGCGTTCAGATCGTGGAATGGGAAAAGGATCAGGTGGAGGACGCCGGCCTGGTGAAGATCGACCTGCTGGGCAATCGCTCCCTGGCGGTGGCCCGGGACGCGTTAGAGCAGATCAATGCGAATAACGGGACGCATCTCAAATATGATGACATCAACGCTGTCGAAGACCAGCGCACGGTGGAGATGATGGAAGCCGGGCAGACCACGGGCGTGTTTTATATTGAAAGCCCGGCGACCCGCCAGCTCTTGGCCAAAGCGGCACACGTCGATTTCGAGCACGTGGTGATCTACTCGTCGGTGATCCGTCCGGCGGCGAACCGCTATATCGATGTGCTGATTGAGCGAATCCACGGTGAGCCGTGGGAGCTCATCCATCCGGATCTGGACTTTCTGAATGAGAGCTATGGAGTGATGGTCTACGAAGAGCAGGTCTCCATCACCGGCCGCGTGATGGCTGGGATGTCGTATCAGGAGTCCGACCGGCTGCGGAAAATTATGTCCAGAAATGCTCGTCCATGGGAGATTGAGGAAATCACGGATCGCTTTTATGATGGCGCACGGGAGCACGGTTATGACGAGGAACTCATCGATCAGATATGGGATATGATCAAGAGTTTCAGCGGTTACTCATTCAATAAGCCGCACTCGGCAAGTTACGCTATGCTCTCGTTCAAATGCGCCTACCTGAAGGCCCACTATCCGGCGGAATTCCTGGCGGCGGTGGTGACCAATCAGGGCGGATTTTACTCGGCCTACGCCTATCTCAGTGAGGCGAAGCGGTTAGGCGTTTCCCTTCGGTTGCCGGATATCAACGAGAGCGAGATGGGTTATCTCGGCGACGGTGATACCATCCTGATTGGATTCATGCAGATCAGCGAGATCAATCAGAAGAGCCTCGAGGCGGTGCTCGACGAGCGCGAAGCTCACGGCGATTTCACATCGCTGGGAGACTTTCTGAGTCGGGTCTCTATCCCATTGGAGGATGTAAAACTGCTGATTAAGGCCGGGTGTTTTGATCGGCTGGCTCCCGACCGCTCCCGCCCGGAACTCACCTATCAGGCGATGGAATACTATTACCGAAAATCTGCCTCGACCATCATGCAATCCGTCGGCGCCGATGCCGAGCCGCCGGCAATGCCGGAGGTGGAGGAACGGGACGCCTACCGCATGGAGATCGAGTCGTTCGGCTTTCCGGTATCCCAGCATCCGCTGGATCACTACGAGTGGTACGTCGGGCCGCGCACCATCAAAGCACGAAATATTGGAGCGTACGTGGGCAAGCGCGTCAATCTCGCGGGGATTAACATCACGCGGAAGGCTATCCGCACCCGGGGCGGCGAGCGAATGGAGTTTCTCACCTTCGAGGATCAGACGGATATTTTCGAGTGCGTCCTGTTTCCGGAGGCTTACGAGCGGTACAACGATCTGGTGCGCTGGGAGCAGCTGTTTGTGCTTCAGGGAACCGTCGAGGAAAACTTCGGTGTGTACTCAGTAACAATTCATAAGATGCAGAGTTTGGACCGGTCACTGGAGAAGTGGAAAAAGCGGAAGGGCTCGGCGGCGTTTGCCTAAATTGATGTTTGGTTTTTTTTAGCCCCAACGGGCTCCCTTCCGGGGAAAGTGTGCAAAAATCCGGCGGCTCGCCTGTATGGAACACTTGGACATTAAATTGTTTATAGAGCATTTACACCGTCTTTTTAATTACCCGTTTTGTCTTGATACAAAACGGGTAGAAAAAATCAAGGAAACTCAGAACTCGCACTTCTATACCGACAGATGGCCTTTCATAAAATTGCTGCCAGCCCAGATAATCCTTCCACTTTCTATTCGGGTGCTCAGACACTGAGTTTCCGATCAAAACAACAGAAAAACTGGCCTCGCTATGAATTATAAACATCAGCAATCAGGTAATTCTTTGTTCCGGTCGTTATGTATATTATTTTTTCTAAGAGGAGGCGACAATGAAAAATTCCTACGAAGACCATATCCATTCTGACCCCGACATCATGTTGGGAAAGCCGGTGATAAAAGGGACGAGAATCCCGGTCGAATTAATCCTGAGAAAATTAGGCGGAGGAATGGAGATAAAAGAATTGCTCCGGGCGTATCCGCATATCACCCGTGAAGATATTCTTGCCGCAATTTCCTATTCGGCGGAAGTTATTGGCACCGAAGAAATGGTTGAGCCTGCGGATAAATAAGGTGCTCAATGTTACGGTTTCTTATCGATGAAAGCGTCGATTTTCGCCTAACCACGTATTTGACTGAGTCCCCACATCTACGTTGGTCTGCAATTGTACAGGATTCCCCCGGTATTAGTGACGATGCTATATTACAACAGGCCCATGAAACCCAATCCATTCTCATCACGGAAGACAGTGATTTCGGTGAGTGGATTTTTGTCCATCGCCAACAATCAAGCGGCGTCATCTTTCTCAGATATCACCCGACAGATATTCAAAAAATTGGGCGCACTCTCAATACAGTGATCAAGGAATATGGCGACAGCTTATACCGGAAGTTCGTTGTTGTTACCACTGATAAAATTCGGATTCGGGAGATATAATCCGTAGTAATTTATTTGAGATCAAAATCGTATATATAAGCTCTGAATGGGCGATAGATGAATAGTCCCGTCAGAGCGACAGATTGTTCTTCTCTCACACTTTTTTAGAATCCCAACGGCATCCCTTCCGGGGAAAGTGTGCACCGAAACCACCTCTGGTGTGGTGGAATACTTGGTCATAAATTAGTTTCGAGGACATCCCTACCAAGGACTCCCTCCTACAAAAATCTTTTTTTAAGGTACTTTTGTCCAGCCACAAAAGTACCCAAAAAGGCCCGAAAACTCAGAACTCGCACTCCTACACCGACAGATGGTCTTTCACTCTATATTTTCTAATGGGAGGTCCACTTTTAAAATTTCTATTCGGGTGCTCAGACACTGAGTTTCCGGTTAACACCAACCAGTTGGGCTCGGAATCCCCTGTATTACTGCTTACTGGCCTTGCTATTTATTTTTTCTTCACTTTTGTCCCATAGGGATCCCTTTGGGGTATCAAGACAAAAGTGAAATAAAAGAAAGATCGAAGGCCACTCTTCCTCGTAGAGCTCCCTGTCAGACGACAAGATCAGAGTAATTATATAATTCCCCTCTTGTTTCTCACATTCCCGATTCATTACATTACGTATGTTCACTTTTTGTTCACTACGCATACTACAGGTCAGTGAACAAAAACTTCAAACAGGAATTTCCGATGAATCAGGCTGTCTTCCACATCCGGTTGCCGCGATTTCCCATCCAGGTGGAGCGAACGGACGACTCGTCTCTGGCCACCCGGCCGGTGGGGATTATTTCGTCCGGGAATTCCAACGGGACGATTATTTCGTTGTCTCCAGAAGCGGAAGAGGAAGGCTTGCGTCCCGGTATGAACGTCTCCCTGGCCCAGAAGATGTCGCCTCGCACCACCCTCCTCCCTGCGAATTCGGCGCTGTATAATCGTGCGCATCAGGCCATCTATGGAATTCTGCAGGATTTTTGTCCCATCATCGAGCCGGGGAATCCCGGTCAGTTCTACCTGGACATGCACGGCATGGAGCACCTCTACAAATCGTATCGTCGCGCCGGGGATCTGGTGACTAGGAGCATCGAGGAGAAGGCCACGCTTTACTCCCAGGTCGGGATCAGCCGCAACAAATTGATCAGCGCTATTTCAACCAGGGTTGTACCGGATCGACTGTTCACAGTGCAATCGGGCGAGGAGGTGCCGTTTCTGTCTCCGCTACCGCGGCAACACCTCCCAATCGTCGGGAAAAAGCCGGTCCAAAGCGCGTTGGATTGCCTGAACGCCAGGATGATCGAGCATATCCAGCATCTCACAGTAAACCATTACACCTCGGATGTCATCTTCGGTGAATTCGGCACACCAGTACGACAGCAATCCCATGGCATTGACACCTCGGCGGTGCGGCCGCCGGCTGTCCGGGATCATATTGTGGAGCGGGTCATCCTGGAGGCGGCTACCAATGATGAGGATGTGCTCCAGGGCGCCGTGCAACAGGTGGCGGAACAGGTGGCGTTTCAGCTGCGCCAGCAGAACCGGCTGGCGGACAAGGTCATTTTTCATGTGCACTACACCGATAGCTACGAAAACACTGCCGCCGGAGCATTTACGCACCACTCGGATCGGGCGGTCATCGAGGAATGCCGATCGCTGTATGGACGTGCAAACACCCGGCGCAACCGCATCCGTGCGGTGATGGTAGATGTCTCCGATTTTCGTCCGTATGTCCATCAGATGGATCTGTTTGAGGATGCGCCGTCTGCCAAAGATGATGCGCTGTCCAGGCAACTGGATACACTGCGGGAAAAATATGGGCAGGATGTGGTTGGGCCGGCGTCGGCATTTATTCGGGCTGCGTGAATAACTTTTATTACCCGTTTTTCCTTAATATCCCATGGGGATTCCCTCAGGGAAAAAACGGGTAGAAAAAATCAAGGAAACCAACAACTCAGGTTTTTCAATTGGGCGTGCTTCCAAACCCCTGAGGGGTGGAACCTGAATAGCCCCGGGCTTCAGCCCGGGGATGAAAGATATAAAACTATGGTGCAAGCCACAGCGGGGCGACAGAATACTTTATTCTGACACTTTTTTAAAAAAAAGTATCCAAAAATCCGGCTCACTAAATTGTTTCTATAACATCTACACCGTTCTGCCTGCCAAAACCAGAACTCCCGATGACTATTACCCGTTTTGTCTTGATACGCTTGTGTGGAAAACTTGGACACTAAAACGGGTAGAAAAAATCAAGGAAACTCAGAACTCGCACTTCCACACCGATAGAAAGTCTTTCATTCTATACTTTCGAGTGGAAAATTCGCTCTTGTAATTTCTATTTGGGTGCTCAGACACTGAGTTTCCGGTAAAAACGGCAAAACACCGTATCAAATATTCGTGTTCATTCGCGGTTTAAATATGTTTTTTTACTCCTCATCATTCCCCCGCCTCCGCACATTTTTTCTTCGAACAATATTTATTGACTGCGCCGACACCACCGAGTCAAAACCAAATTTTTTGCGGAGTTCGTCCACGGCCTTGGTCCGTTTACTAGCCTCTTCAGTTTCAGAAGCGCTCTCCTCGAATAGTCCCAGTTGTGCCTCGCCTTGATCGGTCAATTGGGAAACACCGACACCTATCAAACGAATTCCCCGCTGAATATCTGCAGAATCATCCAGCAGCTGTTCTGCTGCCGAAAAAATGACTTCATCCTGATCGGTCTCGGTGTTCATTGTATTCGCCCGGGTATGCGTCTCGAAGTCGGGATAGCGATACTTCAGGTTGATCGTCCACGCGTGCTGGTTCAGGCTCCGGAGTTTAACCGCAACCTGCTCCACCAAATAATGTAGCACGGATTTCAAATACTCCGGATCCGTGATATCATCGTGAAAGGTGACCTCTTTGCTGATGGACTTTCGCTCCCGTTCCGGTTTGACCGGGCTGTATGATATCCCTCTGGCCCGATCCCGTAATTCACCGGCCCGCTTATGTTCATGGAATTCTCGTGATAAACGATCTTCCTCGTATTCAGCCAGTTCTCCGATAGTGGTGATACCCAGTGATTTGAGTTTACCGCCGGTGCTGGGACCAATACCCGGGAGTTTGCGGATATCCATCGGTGCTAAGAAGGCCGCCTCGAAACCCGGTCTGACGTAGGTAATTGCGTCCGGCTTTCCGTAATCCGACGCGATTTTCGCAATGAGTTTGTTTGTCCCAACGCCAAATGAGGCGACCAGTCCGGTTTTATCCAGGATTCGCATACGAATAATCTCTGCGATCTCCATCGGTTGGCCGAATAGTCGTTCGGTTCCGGTGAGATCCAGGTATGCCTCATCGATGGAGGCCATCTCTACCAGCGGGGTAAATTCTTCCAAAACCGCTCTCACATCTCTGGAATACGAGGTGTAATCGCTGAAGCTCCCGCGTAAAAATATCGCCTGGGGACAAAGCTTTTTCGCGCGACCAGCTGGCATGGCAGAGTGCACGCCATATTCTCGCGCCTCATACGATGCCGAACTGATGACGCCCCTGCCCTCCGGATTGCCGCCGACTACCACCGGCTTGCCGATGAGTGACGGATCTTTCAGGCGTTCCACAGCCACGAAGAAGCAGTCCATGTCCACGTGGGCGATAAGACGGTTATGTTCATAATGTGGAGATAAGGGCATATTTCCGTCCTCACACTTCTGCTCGAAAGTGTAAAATCTAATTTATACTCACTTTTTTCTTGATAAAAAAGTGACAAAAAATCAATGCTGCGGGATTTATTTTGAGAAATTCTACGCCTTACTTCAGGCCAGAACCGAAACTCCCTTCGGTCAAACAGTCGGTTCTGGCTGTCTTCGCTCGGCAGAATTACTAGCAAAATTAATCCCGAGGCCGATCAGAACAACTGTTATAGTGGAACCTAAATGAAAACAGAAGCCAATGCAATCACCAGGGCAAGCTGCTACACCTCAATCGCCTTCCACCGTCCCTGTTGGAACCGGAAGATCATTACGCCGGCGTAAGAAATAATGTAGACACCGAACGCAATCCACGCACCAAAGAGTCCGTATTGCAGCGTGATGGAGAACAGATACGCAGTCGGCAGAAATAACCCCAGATTGATGATAATTTCCGTAATACCAACGAATGGGGTGTCGCCGGCCCCGCGGAGTGCCCCTGCCAGCGACATCCCGATGGCATCCACAAACTGAATCGCTCCAAGGATTTGCAGGGCGATTATACCTTCCCTGATAACGACCAGATCCGTGGTAAACAAGCGCAGGATATATCCCGGAATCAGGATGAACACGATGCCCATTACGCCCATGAAGACGATGGTCAAACGCATCCCGATCCAGCCGCTCTGCTCTGCTTTATCCGGATCGAGTGCACCGAGGTATTTTCCGACCATAGTGCCCGCCGCCAGACCAAATCCGTATCCCGGCATAAAGGAAAAACTCAGGATATTGAACACAATCTCACTTGCGGCCAACGCCACGGTCCCAATTTTCCCGACGATGACCAGGAAGGCGGTGAATCCGGCGTGCACCAATGCATTCTGGATTGCCACGGGAATGGAAAGCCGCACCACCTTTCGGATGATATCAGGTTTAAAACGCGCCGGAACGAGAAACGCAAACTTAGAACGAATCGGTTCCTGCAGTCCAAAGTAAGCATAACCAAGCACACTGTACGCCATCCCGATGGTCGAGGCCAGCCCAGCCCCGCTCACGCCCATCTCCGGGAGTCCCAATTTTCCGAAGATCAATAGGTAGTTCAGGAGAACGTTCAACGCATTGGCGACGACGGTCACCTTCAGGTGAATCTTGGTTTTGGCGATGCCGTTGAAGAAACCGTGGAATGCCATGCTGATAACTACAAAGCCAATCCCCATGAACCGGTACCAGATGTAATCCTGACCCAGAGCTACCACCTGCGGATCGCTGTTCAGCAGCACGATGAACTTCGTGCCGAACGCCATGCCAAGGATGGTAGCCGGTACACCAGTCAGCACGGCAATCAGGAGTGCGTTCCAGAGTACTGTGCCGGTTTCGTGATACTCCTGTTCTCCGTATCGGCGGGCAGCCACGGTTTGCACTCCTACGTCCAAGGCGGACAGGAAACTGGATATAGTGAAGAAAAATATTCCGGTCAGCCCCACTGCAGCAATTGCCGCGGCGCCAAGACGCCCCACCATGGCGATATCCACGATGTTCATAATCGTAGTGGAAATCATTCCCACGATGATGGGATATCCTATGGATAAAGCCTCTCTGGTGAGTGGTGATTTCAAACGCATAAAAATAATGTAGCTAAATTGGATGAACTGTCGAAGCAAAATTGCCAATAATCAGTGTTTTGTAACGTTTGCACACCATTGGAGTCTAAACATCGAATGTGGGAAAAAACGGATAATTGATGAAATATGGTTTGAGACATATTAACTTTTTAGGCTTTGACAAATTTTAAGACACAAATAAATCGCAATAAGGAGATGTTATGAGCGACGAGGTACGCAATGTTATTATTATCGGGTCTGGTGCTGCTGGACTGACCGCAGCCATTTATAACGCCCGGGCCGATCTGGAACCGCTGGTATTCGAGGGTGAACAACCCGGCGGCCAGTTGACCATTACCACAGATGTGGAGAACTATCCTGGGTTTCCTGAGGGCATCATGGGTCCGGATATGATGGACGCCTTCCGGAAACAGGCGCAGAAATTCGGCGCCGAGACGCATTTTAAACACGTGACGAAGGTCGATTTTTCGGAACGCCCCTTCAAAGTGTGGGTCGGCGATGATCTGTACAAATCTCATGCAGTAATCGTTGCCACGGGTGCAACGGCCAAAACCCTGAAATTGGAAAACGAAGACGAGCTAATGGGATACGGTGTCTCCGCGTGTGCCACGTGCGACGGCTTCTTTTTCAAAGATCAGGAAGTGATTGTAGTCGGCGGCGGTGATTCCGCAATGGAAGAGGGCACCTACCTCACCAAGTTCGCAAAGAAGGTCTATATTGCGCACCGCCGGGACGAACTCCGGGCCTCAAAAATCATGGCCGATAGGGCAAATAAAAACGAAAAGATCGAGTTTCTCTGGAATACTGAAGTGGCAGAACTCCACGGCAACCGCGACAACGGTGGACTGAAATCCGTCACGCTGTTAGACAACGAAAAAGACGAAACCCGGGAAATGGAGATCGACGGCCTGTTCTACGCCATTGGACACAAGCCGAATACCGACATATTTGAGGGAATGCTGGACATGGATGACAAGGGCTATCTCATTACGCAGCCCGATAATTCCTATACCAATATTGATGGTGTGTTCGCCTGTGGTGATGTGCAGGATTCGGTTTATAGACAGGCTGTCACTGCCGCGGGCAGCGGATGTAAAGCGGCTATCGACGCCGAACGGTGGCTGGCGGAGCAGGAGTAGTCACATAACTATTCGCCTTTGAACGATTGTTATTGACCCTTGCAGGGTTTTTAATCCCTGCAAGGGTCTTTTTTTTAAATTTTCTGTTTCTTACCACCGATAAATCAAACTCACCTGTGGTGAGGCCAAAATGTTCATATTTTCGCCCTGAAAGGCCAGATCCAGCCAGGCGGCATAGCCCATCTTGACGGATAACGGGAAACCCTTATATGCAAGTGCGAGTGATTGCGAAATTTCGAGTGGTAAAATCTCAGTGAACCAGGTTGTTTCACTAAAGGGGTGTGTCCAGAGTTCTTCTCTCTCTTCATTGGGGATATTGTATTCACCATGAAGATAACGCCACAGATAGAATGCCGTATTCGTCTGTAAATTAACACGTATTGCCGAAGTATAGATTGGCATGTTTACCCGAAGTGCCGGCCCTAAAGCATGGGAGAGATAGACCACATCATCATACCCTACAACCATCAAGGAGCCATAGTTCCGCTGCCACTTTATCCCGAATATGGTATTCGATTTAATACTGTATCCAACAAATGCATTATAAAAACGGAACTGGGATCTGTCCGGGAAATAGGGCCGTCGCTCCGGTTCGGCGCTGGTGAGGGATATTTCCGAGAGCCAATCACCATATTCCACCTGCAGTCGTCCGCCAAATCCCCATTCCCCGTATTCGGTAAAAGCGGGAATATTGAATCGCTGTGCCTCTATGGCCGCACCAAACGATGGATAGTAATCCACAGACAGGCTAATCTCTGGCGATTGGGCAAAGGTGCTAGAGGCAAAAATAACTATTATCAGGGAAATTATTTTACAATGCATGGTATGCATTCAACCTTATTTAAACCATTTCTGGCGGTAAAATTTCACCACAGTGAATATTTTACTCCGATGCCGCCTTCAAATCCGATAGATCGGAAATCCCTTGTTAAAATAGTTCTGGCCGTGAATTGGGAAGTAAGGGTTATCCGCTCACTAATCGGCTGTTCCAAAACGAGGGAAGCATTCGTCACCAAATCCCGCTGAATCTGTTTAAAGGTACCAGAGGTTTTAAAATAAGCCGCATTGGTATATGGCGAGGTTTCCAGACGAATCGAATATTTCATCTGTGACCACAGAGTGTTCGAATAGGAGCCGCCAAAATACACACGAAAATACGGATATGTGAATCCCCAGATGAAATTATTGCCTAATCCAGCAATGTAAGTACTTTTGGAAACATGCAGCCATTGCGATCCGCTTTCTATCATACCGTAAATACTCGTTTGAGTAAACTGTCGTTCGATAGTCAGTACGTTGTATGAGGTTTCAAGCGTATAATTGGTATGCCCTCTCAGGAGCGGAAGATCTGAATAAGGTCCCGGAGCGAAGTAGGCATTTATTCTTCCCGTGGGCTTTGTTCCATAATTATCCGGTATGGGCAAACCGGAGAGATACAGGGAATAACCTATAACCCAGTTGTCCGTACTCAATTGTAATTTACCAATGGTCCCCATGCCGGATAGTGAGGAAAATTGTACGACATCTTCTTCCATAGCATTAAAGGCATTTACCCAATCGGAATTTTGCGGACTGTTCCCCGGTAAGGCTAACGACTCAGCAACAAGAGCCTTCTGTGCGTTAATTGAGGACACTGAATATGACGGCTGTACATAGACATCAATGCGAATGTCATTCCAGTCGATTGCCAGTAGGTGAGAAAACGGCAGGCAAAGAACGAAGAACAGCGTCGCAATCTGTGAAGAATATTGTGTTTTCATCATACCCCCTAAAGCCCCGGCGCCTTTACCACCGGGGGCTTTTTGATTAAAATTATTATTAGATGAACTGGCCTACAAATAGCCAGATTATCCCCACGTACAACACAATTATTCCGATGGATTGCAGATAGTATCCTGGCCCCGTAAACCAATCCCGGTTTTCCCAAAAAAATTTCCGTTCACCTTTTTTTGGGTAAAATCGGAATCCCGGATGCTTTTCGGATCTGAAAAAGTTCGACACCAGCATCATTACGAGTCCAATAACCAGTGTAATTGCCCCATAATCAGTTAGGGTTAAATCTGGCATGGAGGCTCCTCCTTTTTATGTTTAGCCCAAATTAGTCGAATAGGAATCCCACGGTAACCGTCACCGGGTAACTATGCATACTCCACTCATCCTCTCCGCCTGTATATTCCAGGGTATATCGCGTGAAACTCCTCATTGAGATCGCCAACCGTTTCCATTGTAAGGAGAGGTCCAGATCAAGCATGGCCCCGTAACGCGTTCCCGGATGCAGAGAAATCATCAATGGCATAAGCGACGGGTAGGCTGAACCGTTCAAAGTGAGATTTCGGCCAAGGGTACGAGTAAACTCGAACGGGAGATACATCCCGAACCCATAGAAAAAATACCATCTGTTGTACCCCGTGCGGGTCTGAGGCCGATCTCCCGGATAGTAATCCCCGAAAAACACTTGGCCGTGTATAACCAACGGAAGAGCTGAGTGGTCCGTCCAAAAGTGATCTGCGTTTTCGTATCGCGTGCCCTCCATATTCACTGCCAGATCCCATTGGTCCTCTACCGCCCCGGTGGTATTCCACATTTGCTTGAGGACGACTTGGATAGAGGACCAGCTACGGCTACTTTGGACATTAAGTATCCGTTTCAATAAAGATTGCGAGTCGTGCGAATCGTAGGTATACCACCGTTCTCGTTCAAAGGCGATTGCGCTGGCTCCCGACTCATACGCACCCTCTTGATCCATATGAACCGGCAAGAAATTAAATTCCGGGGTCGCGATCCATCCGAGGGAATATGTCGTAGCGCTGATGGAAGGCGTATGTGCCTGAATTGGAAGGCCAAGTGCTATAACCAAACTAACCAAGAGGAATTTTAGTGATTTATTCATCGTTGTTCTTCTTCGCTGGTTCATCCTTGGAATACAAAAGTTGCCAGTGTTCCGCATCGAAGCCCGCATCTTCCAGTAAGCGGGGAGTGAGATACCCCGTGAGGATTCCAACGGCGGCTGATATTGGAGGGCCAGTCAAAAGTACCATTCCGACACCGATAGTAGACTGGGTTAAACCAGTATAAGCTGCAAGGGTAATTACACCGCCGGTCACAGCTCCGACTGAATTAAAATGTCGGTTGTCGCTATAATAGATCTTGGCCATCTCATCCACCGAAAACGCATGGACCGAATTACCCTCTAAATCTATGTAAACGGTATCCCCGCTCACCCGCAAATCCTTTCCAATTAATATCATTCCATTGTCTAAATGGAGTTTTCCCAAGTCTTTCTCAACCTGAATAGACTCTGCCTGTAAAACAAGGGGGACCGCACCGATCAGTATGACAGCAAAGCAGAGTATCCAGGAAGAGCGTTGAAGGAATAACATCGATTTACTCCTTTCGGTTAATTGAATAGAAATCCCACCGTTATTGTCGCCGGGTATTGGTAATTGGACCACGCATCCTCTTTGAGGGTTCCGTAACGGAGGGTATAACGTGTCAAGAAGGTTGCCGACACCACAAAATTATTCCAACGTGCGGTTGTCAATACCTGCCCCATAGCCCCGTATCGTATAGATCCAAAAGTCGGAGCAAATACGAATGGTAAGCCTGAGAGATATACCCCGACATCAACGGTCAGATCCCCGCGTGTTAAAGATCCATTCATTTTTGGCAGGTACAGTCCGATTCCCACGTCCGCATAAAAACTCTGACGATAATCGTCACGGTTACTATTTCTATATTGTGGGCGGGAGCCGGAATAATAAGAGCCGAGAAACACTTTGTAATATGATATTATCGGCGGGGCAAATCCCCCATTTTTAGACTGTCTATAATTCTCATATCCCACACTCTCAACGTTCAATCCCCAGTATGTTTTGTCTGTGTCCCGGCGCAAAATTTGTCCCGTAAACCACGAAACCTCATTATGAATTGGGTAGATTCGGAAGAATGAATCCGCCAAGTTCTGCCGTTTCGTTATTGTCGCCACAATAAATGATCCACCTGTAGCCTGATGAGATCCCTGTTGATCACTATACCACGGCAAGTAGTGAAAATCCGGTGACGCTAACCAGCCTAATGAGTAAATGCGCTGTTTCGCTGGAGATTCCTGGGCGGTCAAATTCAGCGCAAGCCCCATAACAAAAACAGCCAAGAGGAATTTTAGTGATTTATTCATCGTTGTTCTTCTTCGCTGGTTCATCCCTGGAATACAAAAGTTGCCAGTGTTCCGCATCGAAGCCCGCATCTTCCAGTAAGCGGGGAGTGAGATACCCTGTGAGGATTCCCACGGCGGCTGATATTGACGGGACAGTCATCAAAATTGTTCCTGGACTGATAGTCGGACTTAGTAAACCAGCCATCGCCGCAAATGACACCACGCCCCCAGTAACAGCTCCTACTGAGTTAAAACTCCGTTTATTACTGAAATATATCTGCTCGATTTCATCTATAAAAAACGTATAGACTTGCTCCCCAGTTACATTTAATGAAACGGTATCACCCTTCACCTGCAAATCTTGCCCGGTAATAATGAATCCTACTTTGAGGTGAATTTTCCCGAGGTCCTTTTCTATTTTTACGTTCTGTGCATTCGATTGTAACGGTAGAACACCCGTAATAATCGCGGCGTACAAAATTATCCAAAAAGAACGTCTCAGTAATAACATATTCATAGCCCTTTTCTTAGTTATCATTTCATGTAAAATATGTGTTAACCATCATTGCCAATTTTGCCGGATTAGATCTCCGTGGAAGCTGGATACATTTAAAGCAGCCACAGAGAAATGCCGAATGCGCTACCACCACAAAGTAATCCGTGCGTCACCTGCAGGATTCATGTCAGAAACAGCAGGCGTATAACTGCGGTCGCTAATCCGGGGAGCACCGCCTACATAAATTAATTCATTTTCTCCCAGCTTTTCGTCATTGCCATCATAGGTGAATTTTGCTGTATACTCGCCATATTTTATATCATCTCTTTTAATGGGGACAGTAATTTTCGTGGTATGCTCCGCAGACCAAAAGTCATCATCCATTTCCCAGATTTCTACTCCAATATACGCGCTCAACTGTTCCGTCCAGCCAAACAGATACTGATGAATTTGATGGACATCATTTTCCCAAGTCATTCTATGGTATCCATAGATGTGCCAATTGCCGTAAATATTGTCACCGTACCGATAGCAATTTAGTTTAGTTTCATAGTATTCTATAATCAGTTGGAACTCAGGATCGGCGTTATTCCAAGGTTCATACGTCAAAATTTCACCTTGATCGTCACATTTGGAATCAATGGGAGCGAGGCCTTTACCGGTTCTTCAACGTATTGAATTTCCCCGGACTCCGATCGATGACGGTCAATCGCCATACCGGTCACATTCCTGTGGTTGTACAGGTTAAACGCTCCGAACCCGAACTCCCACTCCCACCCAAACGCCTTCCAGCTGTGGGTTACGGCGATATCCATCCGGTGGTATGGTGGGAGTCGTTTGTCATTTTTTACGACATCATCCCAAAAAAGATTTGGGGTGGATGTATACGGCTGGCCGGTTCCGAAGAGCCACACCCAGCTGACCCGCCACCGGGGATTAAAGACGTACTGTCCCTGGAGGCCGATCTGATGCTCCCGATCGTACTGTGGAGGAAACCGCGTTCCGTTATTCACCGAGGGAAACCGGTGCGTGGTACGGGACCAGGTGTAGCTAGCCCAGCCCTGCAGGCGCCCCTGCGTTTTTCGGAGCAGTACCTCAAGCCCGTGGGACAAGCCGCTGCCGGATTCAAAAAATGAGCGGAACGGGTGTCTGAGGAGATCGACGATACGAGAACGTAAACCGAAACCAGTGAAACTCAGCCCTTCTTTTGTATATGACAGGTTTTCGGTGATTTTATAATACCAATTGATGGTTCCGGCGTATCCGTTCCCGCGCTGGACGCTGAGTCCAATGGTCACATCGGTTGTTCTGAGCGGTGTTTCTTCCGGGAATAGTGGTCGGAAAAACCGGAAATTCGACAATAACGGCATTTCATCAGGGACAGCATTATCCCGCCAGCCAAACTGGGATTGATGGATATACTGGTAATACCGGCCACCCGCCAAATGTAATCGCAGTGTCGGAGAAATTTGGTATTGCAATTGAATCCTGGGAGCAATCAGGAGAGATCGTGTTGGGGTAAAATAGGTCCCCCGGCCCCCATATCGCAGATCCAAGGCAGTGAACAAACGCCAGTTATGTTCAAAATACGCTGTAGCCAGAAACGGACGGGATCTATTGGAAAATTGCAAAAGCACAGACTCGTTTTGGGGTTTCTGCGCCAATGGTGCAATATGGTCATAAAACCAATTGCTCGTATCGATGTCAGTTTTAGCAAGATAACGAAAGGCATAACGCCGAAGAGTCAATCCAAGAGTAAACCTGTGCTCCTCTATCCCTTCGAATTGCAACTCTATATTACCAGTGGTGTATTGCAGGGCGCTCTGTTCCGACTCTTTCTCGTTTAAGCTAATATGTTCGATCGAGGAGTAAAACCTACTGGAAGTCAACTGGCTATTTAGAATCAAATGTGGTGAATATTCATGACGCCATCTGACCCCTCCCATTCGGTTCCCCCATTGTTCCACCACCCGTTGTTGTGAACTATTAGAGTAATACTCCCTACGGCGATCATTTCCAAAATACATGGTGGCCGTCACATAATCGCGGGGAGTCGGATGCTGGGTGGCCCGCGCGTTTAGATCTCCGAAATAATATTCCGGTAGGATGGACTCCGAACCGACAATCCAGTCAATATAGGTCCGCCGGCCGGCCGCAAACCACGATCCGGTTCCCACCGGCCCGCCAATGTGGACTTTCGAACTCACCAGGCCCAGCGATGCCGCCCCGTCATATCTGTTACGATTGCCGGACTTGGTCAACACCTCCAGCATTCCGGCAGTACCGCCGCCGTAGGAGGCCGGCAGCCCCCCCCGCACCAAACGGGCCTGCTTGATGGCATCCATGTTAAACAGGCTGTAGATCCCGTACAGGTGGGTGATATAGTACAGCTGGCCCCCGTCCAAGAGAATCAGATTCTGATACGGTACACCGCCCCGGACGTACAGGCCACCCTGAAATTCGTTCAATGTGGTGACACCCGGCAGGGTCTGCAGGGTCCGCACCAGATCTGCCTCTCCCATGAACTGCGGCACGTACTCCAGCTGTCGTGGCAGGAGGACAGTCTGGTTGGGATTCAGGGACAGGGCCGACTCTCGGACCTCCACGGTATCACCCTCCAAAGTCCGTTGGGCCAGAGTGATCTCCCAGCGGACGGGGTGTACACTGATCCGGACCGTATCCCGGACCGTGTGATATCCGATATGGCTTACCAGAATGATGTGACGACCCTCAGGAAGTGCCAGGGTAAAATGTCCGGTGCCGTTGGTAGTCGTTCCTGTACCAGTAGTCAGGCAAAGCACATTAACGAAAGTAAGCGGTTCGCCAGTGGCGGCGTCATGTATAGTACCTGAAATCATGCCCCTTTCGGAAGCATTAAGCAGCAAGGGGACTATCAATGTATGTATCAGAGGAAGAAAAAAGTATTTTTTAACTGTGCTGTTTACCATATATATCAGCAATGTTCTTTACCCGGTGGATGATCACATTTTGAAAACTACTCAGGGGGCGAGTTTTGCCCCCTGAGTAACCCATTATCCAAGGTTTTCGGCTATTACCAAACTGACACAATATCCCACTTCACTCTCCACCAACCTGCATCATCAGTGCCGGTAGACTGAGTTAAGTCTATGACAGCATAGTCAGGCATGAAGTCATAGACATTATTCGCAGCGTATGGTGGAGTATAGCTGTTTGTTACAAAATCATTGGGCATATCCTGTTCAAAGCTGAACAGATAGACTGTGCTGACTCCATCGTCAAGAAGCCGGTCCACATCATAACTCGGCCCCCAACCAAGGCTGATTATCATACCTGTTGGATCTAGAGTCTTATTGTGAGATTGCCACGAAGTATTTTTATGCCACTCATATATTTCCCAATTAGTATGATTATGATTCATCTCGTAACTGCTTGTCACACTCCAGACCTGGTCGAGAGTGTAATTATATGGATATGTACCCATACCAAACTCATACCAATATGCCACTGCATTCTCAGTGTAAATAATCCCGTCGTCCGTTGCCGGCCCGGTTGTTATATGGAAGCTAATTTCCGCATCACCGAAGGGCCAAGCTTCATAAGCACCATAATAGTGATCGAGTTTATACTCATAGATGCGGATGAACCTCGAAGCAGAACCGGAACCTCCACCACCTCCGCCGCCTCCACTGCCTCCACCTGGCATGGTTTGTTTTCCCAAGCCTATATTTGTGGTAACTTTTCCAATAACATTCCCATTCTCATCGGTGCGTTCATTGATTCCGACTACCAACACCGGTTGATCAGGCGGAGTTTTGGCATCCAGCACATGTCTTTTTCCCTGAGCATCGAAAGCGATGATGTCTTTCCACTCCGTGTCATCAATGGTCAATGGGGTGTATGCAACCCAAATGGGGGTTTCACCATTCCATTGTTCGAAGCCCACCGGATAGGCCACTTGCAGTTTCGGGACTTGTTCCACTGCTTACATGGTCGGTATGCCCCCTTTCAATTTACCCTGCACTACACGACGCAATTGACCCACTCCCTGAATCTGTTTGGATTTTACGTCGTTCCAAAGCACTTCATAATCCCCATCAAATTTCTCACCAATCCGTTCTTTCAAATAAGCTCCAACTCCATCATGCTTCTGTGCTTTCGCTAAAGCTTTGGCAAAATGCGCTAATCGGATTTCATGTGCTTTCGCTTGATTGCCCTTGGCTAAGGCTGTTTGATACTCCGTTTCACTCGGAGTATTATTCATCGTCTGTTCGGTTTCCGGGGCAACTGGCTCCTGAGTACATCCGGCCAAACTGAAAAAAATGACTGTTATTATGGTTACTGCAATACGCCCCAGTGCTTTCATTGGTAACTCTCCAATTTTTAATTATATTGGAGACGATTTCAGGTAAATCATCTCCAACGGTGTCAACTTGCGGTGTATGATTTGCCTGGTACCGGGAAGCGGTGCACCATCACTGCTTCCCGGTTTTTACTTTGAACACCATACCAATCCCCCTCCTTTCTATCTTTTTGGATCATTGACAAGTTGCCAACCACGAAATTACAATATCTAATATGAGCCAGGCCTTCAATTATAACCATAACGTACCAAATCAGACGAGCTGTATCATACACTAGCCAATCGACCCCGTAATGAAATGGAATCCGCTAATGATTCAACTACGTCCAGATTTTTTCAGTACAGCTCTTTGCCGTATAAACGAACTTTGTCAAACAAGTAAAAAACTCAAATAAAACTTCAGGAAGCCAAAACACACTGGCTTTGTAAAAAACTCCACAATTGATAAACCGTGCAAATGAGTTTTTAGACTATACAGTATATTCCTCAAAGTCAAGAGTTTTTTGTCTAAGACTTTTTGATGACTTTAATTCAAAAAATGTAAACAAAGATAAGAGACCTTCCCTGTCGAAGGCGCTGTCAGCGGTCACCGACAGGAAAAGGATTACTCCACATACTCGTCCTTAATCTCCAGGAGATACTTTTTCGCGGCATCATGTTCGTTCGGAATTTTTCCATCCAGGATGGCCTCTTCAATGGCTTCCTTCAGTTTGCCCACCATCGGCCCGGGCTCAATCTCGCAGATCTCCATAATTTCATCGCCACGGACCGGTGACTGAAATTCCGCCATCTTGTCCTTCTCTTTAACCTCGGCCATCCGCTTGACGACCCGATCAAAGTTCGCCATATAGCGTTTCACCCGGCGTGGATTTTTGGAAGTAATATCCGCGCGGCATAGTGTAATCAAATCATTCAGATCTTCGCCCACGTCGACCAGCAACCTCCGGATCGCCGAATCGGTGACGCCATCCTGCGCGAGCGATATCGGTCGGAGGTGCAATCGCGTCATCTTTTGCAGATATTTTTTCATCGAATTGGAGAGTTTCAGTCTTCTCGCAAACCCTTCGAGCATTCGGGCACCGATTTCGTCGTGGCCATAGAACGTCCAGCCCACCCCCTTGCGGAATCGCTTGGTTTGGGGCTTGGCAATGTCGTGTACCAATGCCGCGAACCGGAGTTCGGTTTTTTCCGTCATTTCGGCAATGTTGTCCACGACTTCGAAGGTGTGACGCAGTACATCCTTATGGTGGTATCCGTCCCGCTCTTCGATGCCTTCCATTTCGGAGAACTCCGGCAGGATGATATCAAGTAAGCCCGTTTCCAGCAGCAGGTAGAGTCCGATGGACGGCTTCGGCGCGTCAATAATTTTCAGGAGTTCGTTGGTGATCCGCTCCTGGGAGACGATGTCGATGCGCTCCCGCTCAGCTTTGATAGCCTCCAGTGCCTCATTTTCTATGGAAAAATCCAGCTGCGCTGCGAACCGGACTCCCCGGAGCATCCTCAAGGGATCCTCGCTGAAGGTCTCTCGCGGCTCCAGCGGCGTCCGCAACACCTGCTTTCGCATATCCTGGAGTCCGCTGAACGGGTCCCAGAGATCGCCGTAGCGCTCTTCGTTCAGCGAGATGGCCATGGCGTTGATAGTAAAATCCCGGCGCGCGGAGTCGGTCTCCACGTCCGCCTCTTCGATGGTCGGCTTCCGGCTGTCCTGTTCGTACGACTCCGACCGTGCGGTAGCGACCTCAATCTGGTAATCCCGGTACGGAATCAACGCCGTTCCGAATTTTTCATACGGGATCACCTTCTCAGTTCCAAGCGCATCCGCGATAACCCGGGCGAAAGCCACGCCGTCGCCGACCACCATCACATCGATATCGGTGGTGGTCCGGTGCATCAGCAGATCCCGAACACAGCCGCCGACGGCGTAACATTCCAGCGATTCCTGATCCGCCAGACTTCCGATCTTTTTCAGCAGATAATTGATGACCCGATGTTCGGCCAGCGCATCCGCAAGGTTTTGTGCTCTTGCCATATATCCTTTAAATTTTTTTTGCAATCAATTCAAGCCTGATAAGATACGATGTGAGTGTTTTGAGTACAACCGGACTTTCCCGGGTTTTCTCAGGGCAGGCCCTCCCGTCGCCTGAGGATTTTCTTGACTTTCACCCCCTCGGAGACCAAATTTGTTTGTATGTATTTACAGACTATGGACTCCATGAAACAACTTATTGTGCTTTTTACTGTGCTCCTGCTCCCAATCTTCGGCTCGGGGCAGGTACTCGATCCTGATATCAGCATCAATGCGGAGCGATTGGAACCAACTCAGCAATCCATTCTGCAAAACCTGGAGACCGACCTGGAAGAGTACATCACTTCGTACGATTATACCGAAGATACGTATGGCACTGTGGTGCCGTTTATTCTGCAGATTTACATCCAACAGGCCTCAGAATCCGGCTCGGATGTCACATTTACAGCCCAGCTTATGATCACCAACGGCGGCGATCAGCGGTATTTCGACAAGGGCTGGGAATTTCCGTACAACACCGGCCAGGTACTTCAACATGAAGTTTACTCCCCCCTGACCAGCGTAGTTGATTTCTATGCTTATTTAGTTCTAGCCGGGGAGGTCGACACCTACGGCAAACTCGCGGGAACTCAGTACTATAATGCTGCCAGCGAAATTGCCAACCAGGCGCGGACCTCCGGCTACAATAAAGGCTGGCGGGATCGGATCACGCGGCTGGATGATCTCAAGAATCACCGCGATTTACGGATGCTGAAATATACATTTTTTGACGCGTACTGGGATTACCAGGAATCCAAAATCAAAGATGCCAAGATAGGTTTCAATGATGCAATACGGCTGGTTCAGGAAATCCTCGGAAAAAATTTACAGGATAAATACACTAAAATGTTTCTGAATGGTCAGGCGGAAAATTTTGCGTGGCTGGCTGCGAAACTTGAGGACGCTGAAGCACTCCGGACTCTCGCTGAACTCAACCCTAAAAATAAAGAGACGTATAACTCCTACCTGCAGTAAAACGCTTAATTATTTTCATCAATTTCTAATTTTTCTTTCTCAAGACTACCAATAGCGTGCCGGCTCCTTGCCCATGTCTTTTTTCCGAAAAGTTGCGATTCCAGCGCAATACTTCCCTGATATAACCGATAATCAATCTCCGCATCCGAATGATTGCGAATCTTTGCAACTGTGCGGCGCTTTCGAACTATCAGATGCAGGTGGGCGACGATCCATATCCATGCCTTCATGACAGCCAGAGTCCGGTCAAATTCACCGGTTACCAGTGAATAGAAAAAAGCCATTCCATCCAGGAGGAGTCGCTGGAGGCCACGAATCCACATCCGGGGCCATTGGTAATTGGAAAACAACATGTAGACGCTGTTCCGGTGATTCAGGTATTTTTTAAACGGTGATTCCGGCGGCAGCGTATATCCGCTGTGATGATAGACTACCGCACCCGGGACAACCGCAACATCCCACCCGGCGAGCTGAGCTCGCCAGTTCATATCTATCTCTTCCATGTGTGCGAAAAAGGTTTCATCGAACAGTTCCACCTGCTCATATACTGATCTTCTCAGAAGGCAAGCGGTTCCGCTGGCCCAGAACGTTTGAATGGCACCATCATACTGTCCCGTATCCCGCTCTACCTGGTCGATAATCCTGCCCCTGGCGAACGGAAAAGCGTACCGATCCATGAATCCGCCAGCTGCACCGCTGTAGTCAAACAGGTCGGGATCGTTGGCATTCAGCAGCTTTGGCTGGACGACACCGACTGATGGATTTGCTTCCATAAATCTGACCAGTTTGGATATCCAGTCCGGTTCCTGTGTCGTATCGTTGTTCAGGATCAATAGGTATTCGCCGTTGGCCGCGGCGGCGCCATCGTTGCAACCGCCGGCAAAACCCCGGTTTTCCTGGTTTTTCAAGATGACGACATCCGGGAAATATTTCTCCGTGTATTCCACGCTGTCATCAGTGGAGTTGTTATCTACCACAATAATTTCCAGAGATGGGTAATCGCACCGAGCCAACGATGTCAAACAGTCCGCCAGCACGTTCCGGTGATTCCAGTGCGGAATGATTATGGAGACGAGTGGGGTGTTCATTGATTGGATTATTTAGAATCCGCGAACGGATGCCTCTCTGAGGGTAAGAAAGATTTTAAAATAGTGTTCAGGTGTTCGGGTGTCCAGGTGTTCAGTTGGAAACGTGTTAATGTGTTACGGTGTTAACGTGTTATGGTTAAAACCTGCTATGCGTCTTATGAACTAAGTTGATATTTTCCGGCCTCTGGTTTTTATACTTCTTCATTTTTCATTCTGCATTCTTTCTTGGGTGGGTTGGGGTCACTTGGAAATTGGATATTGGAAATTCGTCGGTTGGATATTCAATCCTTTTCGGTCTCCGGTCTCCAAGGTGTTTTCCCTTATACCCTATACCTCATCCCGTCGTGTCCGCTCCGGCATCCATCCGGGTTCGGTACTCTTCCAGCATGTTGCGGGCATTCTGGTCGTTGGGATGATCTTGCACCCACTGGTTTATGATCTCGTACGCCTCTCTCCATCGACCCTGGCGCTCATAAATCTGAAGCAGCGTCCCGATCACCTGACCGTTATCCGGGTTTTGCTGATAAATGGAGGTAAAGATACTGTCGGCCTTTTCGAAATCGTTAAGCGTAGTGATGTACAGCGAGGCATAGCGCATGCGTCGCTGAATATCCAGTCCCGGATTATCCAGAGCATTTTGCAGCCGTTCCCGGAGAATATCGGTCCGACCTGCCTCAGCATATAACCGGGCGATCTCGAGATAGATATCCTGGTTGGTATACGGAATAGTCTCTTCCGGAACCGCATTATTCATGGCATCCAGAATTTCCACCATCTTGTCTTGCTGATTGTTCTGGTAATAATAGAATGCCAGCTGCATAAAGGTGGAACGATAGTTCTGCAGGAGATTTTTGATGTTATCGTTAAAATACACATCCGGATTGCCCAGTTCCCGGTACTGGTAATTCTCCGTGATGTTCTCCTCCAGCACGTCCGGTGCAATCTCGCCGTCTACCCGGTGGGGCATAATTTTCATCGCCAGCCCGTCCATCCGCAGATACGGATTCAGGTTAATCTTATTTTGGGAGGAGACCGTAATGGCGAAATACATCGGCCGTTCTCTCAAATTCTGTTCCATAAGCCGCAGGATCATAATATCCTGCACTCGTATTCCCTGTCCGGCATAGGTCGGCTTCATGGTAAATTCGATTTTCCCGTCCGGGTTCTGCTCAGTCTTTGGCGCAGTTATCGCGACCTCCTGCTTCTCAAACCGCATGGGATAGAGTTGGTCAATCATAGAATCGGTGAAGCTGTCCGGGAGCACCTGTGGCTCATAATCCCGGAGCTGCTTGATGTACCAGTGGGTATTCAGCAAGCTCAGGTTTACCACCCGCACATCTTTGCGGATTCCAACAACCTCCTGTAAATACCACAGGGGAAACGTATCATTATCGCCGTTCGTAAACAGGATGGCATTGGGTTCGCAGGTCTGCAGAATATTGTACGAATAATCCCAGGCGACGTAATTACCGCTGCGATCATGGGTATAATAATTTTTTCCAATCATCTGGATAGGAATCGCCAACGTCAGTACAACGATTGCGGCATAAGTAGCGATCCGCTGCGTTGATCCCTTAAACTTGTCCATGATGAGTTCCATAATGCCGGACGCACCAATCCCAATCCAGAGGCTAAAAGCCATAAACGAAGCCACGTAGCTGTAGTCCCGCTCACGTGGCTGCGGGTCCGGTTGGTTCAGGTAGGCAACCACAGCCAGCCCTGTCATAATAAACAATGCCAGCACAACGAGTCCCCGTTTGCTATCCCGCATAAAGTGGTAGCTCATCCCAAAGAGCCCCAACAGAAATGGCAGCATATAAAATTGAGTGAAGTCGACCCTGTCCCCGATGCGCCCGATGAACTGCCAGTTGAAATACCGGAAGTACATATATTTTATCTGGTAATTCCAGACGTATCCCCACGTGGAATTGACCTGATCGGCGATATGCGCAGCCGGGTCCTTTTTGGAATCCTGCCAGACACCACGCCTGTCCAGAATGGAATGCTTTCCGTACTGCTCCCGCTCGAGATACGAGACGAATTTCGCCGGCGTGGACGGATCGTTCTCATTGATAAACGGATCCTGATTGGCCCGGATATAGATCATTGTGTAGCTGGAGTAACCGATCAAAATCAGTGAGGCGGACATCAACACCAATGCCGTGATTTCCTTGTGATTTTTCGCAGCCCACCACGATCCGGCAAAAACAGCCAGGACGATGAGTCCCACGAGATAAAACCCGAAGTATCCCCCTGCATATGTCACTGCCATCACCTTGGCGAGGCCCTTAATTATCCCAAGATAAACAGCCAGAAATGCGCCCAGTGTAATGGCCACCGTGGCAAAAAAGCTGCTCCACTGAAACTTGTACTTTTTGAAATAAATAACCAGCGCAATCACCGGAAGCGTCAGCAGGTTCAGCAGGTGGACGCCAATAGCCAACCCCATCACATACGCTATCAACAGCAGGTATCGTTCGTGACCAAGCCTATCAGAACGCTCCATCCACCGAAGAATCAACCACACCACCAACGCCGTGGCAAAGGTACTCATGGCATAGACTTCCGCTTCCACCGAGTTGAACCAGTGACTGTCCGTACCGGCAAACCCCATGGCGCCAATAAATGCCCCAACGTAGGCAATAATTTTATCTTTGGTGGATTCCAGATCTCCACCGCGCCAGATTTTGACAAATTTAACAATGATTAAAAAGACGAGCAGATTGGCCAGTGCAGCGGAGAGCGGTGATATGATATTCATCCGAAACGCCGGATCAACGCTCGTCGGCAGCAGAGTAAAAAACCGTCCGATCAGAATAAAAAGCGGACTTCCCGGAGGATGCGGGACGCCAAGCGTGTAGGCGCAGGCGATAAATTCACCGGTATCCCAAAAGGAGACCGTCGGCGCCACCGTCGCCAGGTATAATACCAGCGATGAGATAAAGACGATGGCCCCTAAAATGAGTTTTGTACGATCGTGCTGCATGTGTTCCTCGATAGTTAGGAGTTGTACAGGTGCTTTATCGGACAGAGTTGAAACAAAATAGTATACATTTTTTTTTATTGATTATCTATCGAAAACCGGTCCAGATATTCCCTAAGAATTCATTACACACCAGGGAATTCTGCTATCTTTGGAAGAACTTACGGTGTCCAGAGATTGGATTGCTTTCCGGAATCCGAATCATCTTCCTTTTTATTCCCCATTGCATCGTTTGGGGTAACAATGTTATCTGGTCTGGTCTGGCTCGATTTGCCCTCTGCGTCTTCGGCCTCTTCCCCGGAATCGCCTCCTTTTTTCTTCTCTTCCATAAAATTCATCTTCAGCTCCTTGATAGCCCGGGTCAACAGTTTGGATTCCTCGTCACTCAGGTTGCCTTCGGTTTTCTCCTTAAGCATATCCAACAGATCAATGGTAAACTCGGCCTGCTCCATATCCTTCTCAACCTTATTGGTCATCGGATTGGCCATCTTGCCCATCTGCATCCAGGCGCTGGAGTAAAAGGTCGAGACCAGATAACTAAAAAGTTCCTCTTTGTTAATTTCCTGGGGTTGCGGTTCCTCAGCCATAGGTGATCTCCTTTCTCAACTGATATGACTCAATTCCCATTGCTTTTTGTAATGTCTCACGAAGTGTGTTTTCAAATTTGCGTAGGATTCATTGCGCAATTTCGGGTCTTCCTTCACCAGATCAAATGCTGCGTTCCTTGCCAAATATAACAGGTCAGCATCATCAATAAAATCCGCAATTTTCAGATCCGGGAAGCCGCTCTGCTTCGTCCCGAACATCTCACCGGGGCCGCGGATTTTTAGATCTTCATCGGCAATTTTAAATCCGTTGGAAGTTTCTACCATAATGGACAGCCGTTGTTCCGCCGTTCCGTTGTTCGCTCCCTTATTCCGGTTCACCAGGATACAAAAACTCTGGTGTTCTCCGCGACCGACCCGACCCCGCAGCTGATGCAGCTGGGTCAGGCCGAACCGCTCGGCATTTTCGATGAGCATGATGGTCGCGTTCGGCACGTCGATTCCCACCTCAATGACCGTAGTACTCACTAACATTTGGATTTCGTTGGCCTCGAACCTGGCCATGACTTCTTCTTTTTCATCAGCCTTCATGCGTCCGTGCAACAAGCCAACTGTAAACTCCGAAAACACCTCCTGCAAGTATTCGTATCCCTGGGTCGCCGCCTGCAAATCCATCTTTTCGGATTCCTCCACCAGCGGATACACCACGTAACACTGGCGTCCCTTGGACAGCTCCTGTTTCACAAACTCGTACACCTTATCCAGCTTGGCCACAGACACTTTTCTGGTGACAATCTGCTTCCGACCCGCCGGTAGTTCGTCAATAGTGCTGACATCAAGGTCTCCATAGATGGTGAGAGCCATGGTCCGCGGTATGGGCGTGGCGGTCATCACCAGCACGTCGATGTTGTCGCCCTTCTCGCTCAGTTCCCCGCGCTGGAGCACTCCGAACCGGTGCTGCTCATCGATAATGGCCAGTCCCAGTGAATCAAAGGCCACGCCTTCCTGAATCAGCGCGTGGGTACCGACGACAATAGGAATGTCGCCATGTTTCAGCCCATTCAAAATACTCTTGCGATCTTTCCCTTTCTGTGAGCCGGTGAGAAGCGCCACCGGCACCTTGAGTTTCCGGAAGTACGATTGTACGGTGCGGTAATGTTGCTCAGCCAGGATTTCTGTTGGGGCCATAAAGGCCACCTGGTATCCGTTGCCCACAGCAATACTCGCCGCTAACATCGCCACCACCGTCTTCCCGGAACCGACATCCCCCTGAAGCAGCCGGTTCATCACATTCTTCGACTTCATATCCGCTCGGATCTCCCGCATCGCCTGCTTCTGGGCTTCTGTTAGTTCAAAAGGAAGTATCCGGTACAACGACTCGCACAACGGACCGATTTCCTCGTAACTGATCCCCTTGGGCTCCTTTTTAAAATGGTGCTTCCGCAGCGCCAGCATCAGCTGGATGAAAAACAACTCTTCGAATTTCAGCCGTTTCTTGGCTTTCCCAAGCGTCTCCTGATCTGCCGGAGCATGAATGCCCCGGAGCGCTAACTCGATCTCCTGCAGATTGTAATCGCTACGCAATTTCTGAGGTAAGTACTCCGGAAGCACCCCGTCCATCTTTGGCAGGATTCGCCCGTAAATTCGCCGGAACCGTCGGCTGTCTAACCCCACCCGTTTCAGCTTTTGACTTCCCGGATAAAGCGGAATAATCTTCCCGGTATTCACGGGATCTTCTTCACCTTTTCCCAATTTATCGTAGTCGGGATGACTCATGGAGAGACCGTTGTAGAACGCCACCTTGCCGCTCACGGCGATGGGTTCCCCGGTTTTAAAGGCGTTCTTAATCCAGCGGACGCCCCGAAACCAGCGGCACTTCAGCATGCCGGTTTTATCTTCCACCACCAGTTCAAAGTAGGAACGACGCCGCCCCTTCCGGACGCCCTTGGCCATTACCTTACCGACGACGGTGGCTTCCTGATCGACTTTGAGCTGGTTGATTGGGACGATGGTGCTGCGATCCAGATATCGTCTGGGAAAAAAGTAGAGGAGGTCTTCCAGGGTTTCGATGTCGAACGATTCCAGGGCTTCCGCCCGCTTGGGACCAACACCCTTCAAGTACTGGACTGGTGAATCTGGCTGAAGCTTACTGGTATCCGGGGACGATGAGGACATACACCCGATTAGCGATTGCGTTGGATGGTATATGTAATAGTTACCGAGCCGTCGGCCGGAACTTCCGGCGTAAATTGCAGCGTATTGGCATCCTTGGGAGTGGATGGATGAGTTTCCTTGAGGATTTCCCAGTCGCCGTAGAAATGCTCGAGCACATTTATGGTGACCGCTTCATCCTTGTGATTCCGAAGTTCGATTTCCACAGACATCTGGTCCGATGACTGGCCGCGTCGTTCGTAGTTGGTCACTCGTCGATCCCCGATAATGTCAAACGCCCGGCCGGCGGTCACGCGGATTTCTTCATCTTTGGGAGTGTGGTTGATGTTATCTTCCCCGACCAACACTTCTTTGCCGTCCTCGTCCTCCTGCATCAGCCGGACGATGCCCTCCGGCAGCGGCATCCCGAGATTGTTTTCCTCGGTGTTATCAAAAACAATATCGACGCTCACGTTTTCCTGCTGAACACTCTGTCGCTCCGAGTGCTCGAAGGTATATTTCCGGTCATAATTTATTTCCGTGGGATCCCGGAAAGTGACCTGCTTGATAGCATTTTGATATAAAGTGGTGGGAAATCCGATTTCGTACAGGTGATATTCAAAGATACCCCGTTCGGAGACCTGATCCCGTGCCATAGCAGCCATTTCCATCGCCTGAGGTTGCGGGCCGCGACCGCCTTTCTGCGCGCGGTGAATATCCCCGGCAATGAGTTTGACCGTAGCATTTTCAAAAGTCGCCCCGGCATTGTTTTCAAGGGTTATCCATGAGGAGAGCACACCGGACTCGTCATCTTCAGTTAATTGCAGAATGTACTCGGCCTCCCAGGACATCCCACTGGTGAGATACGACAACTCCACATCCTGAGCACCAGACTCCTGCGATTCCAGAATCCACTGCAGAGTCGGCTTCAGAATCAGCCCCTCCGGCAAGCTCGGCAGTGAATATTCCAGGATATGATCGGTATTGATTAGCCGAAGCGATCCATCCCTGCTCTGGATAGTGAGAATCGATCCATCTCTGGAGAGCAAGTTTCCGAAGATGCTGCCGGTCTGCTCCGTAACCACGTTGATTTTTTCACCAATATATTTGTCGAAGAGCTTTGCCGTGTTTACCAAATCGTACTGAAAATTCTGCTCCAGCAGAGAAAAATTTGCCTGAGTGCCTCCCTGGAGATGCACTGTCGCCGGCTGAATTTTAGCGGCCACATCGGTCACGGCGATCTGCTGGCGGCCTTTTTTCAATTCCAGCGTACGCGACTCTTGCACCAGGCCCAGGTTCGAATTGTAGATCGTGACCGTAGGATTTCCGGCAGCGAACAGAGTGCTCGCAAGCAGGATTAGTGCTACACTACGAATCCAGCTGAGTAAGTTTCTCATAATTGGTCTTAAGTTTTTTGAGTTCTTCCTCATATCGTGCCTTCTTTTCCCGCTCCTTCTCCACCACATTCTCAGGAGCTTTCTCGACGAAGTTCTGGTTTGCCAGTTTGGATTCGGATTTCCTCAGGCGGCCGGTTGCATCCTCTAGCTCTTTCTCCAGGCGCGCCTTTTCTTTGTCCAGATCGATGAGATCGGCCAGCGGCATAAAGATTTCCATCTCCCGGACCACCGCCGTGGCACTGGATTCCGGCTGCTCCACCGACTCCTCGATGGTAATTGCTTCCAGATTTGCAAGATTGGCAATATAGGACTGGTACGAGTCCAGCAATTCTGCCTGTCCGTTTGTGCCGCTGTTCACGAATATCTCGGCCTGACGTGACGGCGGCACATTCATCTCGCTCCGCATGGTCCGGATGGCTATAATGACATCCTGCAACAAATTCATTTCTGATTCGGCTTCGTCGTCTTCCAGAGATATCTCCGGCACGGGAAAATCACTAACCATGATGTCCGGATCCTCTTCCAGCTTCAAGTGCTGCCAGATTTCCTCGGTGATGAACGGAATAATCGGATGCAGCAGCTGGAGCGTCTCCCGCAGCACATTCACTGCGATATTCATCGCCGTCTCCCGGGCAGTCTCGTCATCGCCGTACAGGCGCGGCTTAATGAGTTCCAGGTACCAGTCGCAAAACTCACCCCAGAAGAATTTATGTACCGTTTCCTGCGCTTCGTGGATCCGAAACATCTCCAACGCTTCATTAAATTTCGTCGTTACCTTTTGGAGCCTCGAAATAATCCACCGGTCGGCGAGCTCCCAGTTTCCTTTGTCCGGCAGTTCATGCGAAATATCCCTTCCATCCCGTTGCATCTCCACGAACCGGAAGCTGTTCCAGAGCTTGTTGGAGAAATTCCGGCCAATCTCGAAGTTTTCCTCAGCCAGATTGATATCCTGACCTTCCGTAGAGAGTACGATCAGCGAGTAGCGCACCGCGTCGGCGGAGTACTCATCCACCATCTCCAGCGGATCGATGCCGTTGCCCAGCGATTTGCTCATCTTCCGGCCCTGAGCGTCCCGCACCAAACCGTTGAAATAAACCGCCTCAAACGGGATATCGTCCATAAATTCCAGTCCGGCCATGATCATCCGGGCCACCCAGAAGAAGATGATATCCTGGGCAGTTACCAGTGTATTGGTCGGGTAAAAATAGTCTAATTCCGGTGTCTTATCCGGCCAGTCCATGGTGCTGAACGGCCAGAGCCAGGAGCTGAACCAGGTGTCCAGCACATCCTCGTCCTGGCGCCATTCGTCATTACCGCAATTGTCACAGGTATCAGGCTTGTTCCTCGCCACTTCCACTTCGCCACATTCCGTGCAATAAAACGCCGGTATCCGGTGGCCCCACCAGAGCTGCCTGGAGATGCACCAGTCCCTGATATTCTCCAGCCAGTGATTGTAGGTCTTCACCCACTTTTCCGGGAAAAAGTCGATCCGGCCATCATTGACAGCATCGTAAGCCGGTTTGGCCAATGGCTCCATTTTCACGAACCACTGATCAGAGATGGACGGTTCCACAATCGTGTGGCAGCGATAACAGTGGCCGACCCTGTTCTCATACTTTTCGGTCTTGACTAAATATCCCTGCTCTTCCAGATCTTCTACCAGTTTTTCGCGGCACTCGAACCGATCCAATCCTTCGTACGGGCCGGCGTTTTCGTTCATGGTAGCGTCGTCATTCAGGATATTGACCTCTGCAAGACCGTGCCGGTTCCCCATTTCAAAATCATTGGGGTCGTGGGCCGGTGTCACTTTCACCATCCCGGTGCCAAACTCCGGATCAACGAATTCATCCGCAATAATCGGCATCTCGCGTTCCAGTATCGGCAGGATAACGGTTTTCCCGACCATGTCGGTGTAGCGTTCATCGTCAGGATTCACCGCGATGCCGGTATCGCCCAGCATAGTCTCCGGCCGTGTGGTCGCAACCTGAATATAGTCGTCCGAATCCTTGATGGGATACCGGATATGCCAGAGATTCCCCTGCTTATCCTCGTGCTCCACTTCTTCATCGGAAATCACCGTGGAACACCGGGGGCACCAGTTCACTATATAACTATCGCGGTAAATCAGTCCTTTTTCGTAGAGGGAGACAAAGACGTGTGTGACCGCTTCGGAGAGCCCTTGATCAAACGTAAACCGCTCCCGCTCCCAATCGCAGGAGCAGCCCATTTTCTTCAGCTGATTGATAATCTCGGCCCGGCGGTCCTCCGACCATTCCCAAACTAAATCGACAAATTTTTCCCGACCGACATCATGGCGGGTTTTGTCTTCCTTCATCAGCTCCCGTTCAACCACATTCTGGGTAGCGATGCCAGCATGATCCGTCCCCGGCATCCAGAGCGCCTCGTATCCCTGCATTCGTCGCCATCGGATCAGGATATCCTGAATGGCGTTGTTATAGGCGTGCCCCATATGCAGTACCGCCGTCACATTCGGCGGCGGAATAACGATAGTATAGGGTTCCTTCTCGTCGTTCGGTTCGGCGTGAAAATAATTGTTCTCCTCCCAATAGTCGTACAGGCGATCTTCCACCTGTTTGGGATCATATACCTTTGGAATCTCTTGCGTCATAAGTCCTTATCGTGGTTAGGATTTCCTAATTCGTTTAATTTAATATGATTCTTTGCCAGCAGAGATATGATTTTCCCCTCCTCCATTGCGACCCTTTCAGGGGTCGAGACCTTGAAAGGGTCTGTCCGGCGTTCTCGGATAAAATATTTTATTCACCGTCCATGCTATCATACTGCCCAAAAAAATTTTGATATATCTTCCCTACTGCTCCAATATCAACGCCAACGCCGTGGTTAGTTTCGTCACGTCATTATTGGTGTTTTTCAACCGTTCTACAAGGACCCGTGCGATGTTTTCCGTCACCGTAAGCCCAATGCCCGGATTCTCATGAGTCACAGTAAAAAAGTCCTCTTTGCTGATTCTGGCCAGCACGCATTCCGTGACAGCGCGAATATTCGCTGTTCGTGTGTCCTCCTCGGCAAAAAGTGACATTTCCCCGAAAAAGGGATGCATTTTATGATTCAGGCGAATGATCGCCTTCTCCCGGGTATCCGGAATCGGCGCCCGCGTCATCAGGAAGGTGAGCGCTTGGGTGACCTCCACTTCACCTTTAAGTAACAGGTAGATGGAGTCACCAGGATCGCCTTCCTTGATAATAATGTCGCCCTCACCGGCAGTATAATAGTTAAACTTCTCAATGTAGAGACGAATTTTATCGTCCGGTAAACCCTGAAAAATCTGGAATTTGGCCAGGTGCTTAAGATCCGGAGTATGTGTGGTATTTCTCATTGTCCTATAACGATGATCCAGTCTTTTTCCTTCAGTTCGTAATCTTTATCGGGCTTCACGTTGACCCTGACCATCTGCTCTTGTTCTGCCTTGTGTCCGGAATTTTCCAGTTTTTCCTTAATGAATGCGTCCAGCGCCGATGTATCCGCGGACAGAAAATCCATGATGCTCACGGTCTCTTCCTCCGCGAATGTTCCGATGGCAATCTCGTCATTTTCATCGTAAAAATAGCGGAAAACCTCTTCAAAATGATGGCCCACCAAATTTTTCGGGACCTGACGCCGATGCAGGTTGTGCTCCGTACCGGGATCAAGCAGTTCCCGTACGGACTGGGGCACGCCGGGTTCCACAACATTTGCTGCCAGGAGATACCCACCGAACTCATCGCTCACCACAATTTCGTCTACGTCCGCCCGACGCAGATGGCTCTGATTATCACGGTTCTGTAAAAAGGCCACCACATGAATCTGGCTGGATAAACCTTTAATGGCCAGTGTCGTCAGCACTGTACGTTCGTCTGCGGTTTTGTTGTCCATTGCCATCGTATCCGGCACCACGATCACTGATTGGGCTTTGGAAATATTGGCACGCTCCAGTACAATCTCCCTGGTCGAGTCGCCACGCACAAAGCTGATCTGGATATCCCGATACTTGTACAGGATATCGTTGATCCGCTCCTCCGGGAGATCGTTAATCAACACGACCTTCAGATCGGAAATCGGTCGCAACCGTACCAGCGAATCAATGAGTTTTTCAGCGTGGATATTCCATCCGCAGATAATAATGTGGTCAGTATACTTGATCTGTTCCAAGCCTTGTCCCTCGCGTATTTTCTGAGCTACAAAGATAGAAGAAATCGTCGCCGTTAACAACGAAACAAGTGATACCCCGGCGAACATTACCAGCACTCCGACGATACGGCCGCCGATTGTCACAGGCACTGTATCTCCGTAACCCACCGTAGTCATCGTCACGAGCGCCCACCAAAACGCGCCCCAGATGGTATCGAACCCTTCGGCATTCACCGCACGCTCGAAAACCAACACCAACGTGCCACCAATAAACATAATAGCAAAGATCCCCAGGAAGATCTTGAGGATATTATGCTCATTCAGGAATCGGAAGAATTGTCGGATGTGTTTCATGCGATCTGGCGTGAAACCTTTGCCCTGTCTGTTATTGCTACGAATTCTCTGAGTTTACAGCCCCTGATGACAAATGTCAATTCCCGCTCACTCTTCCAGCAGTTCCAGCTCTTCCTCGATCTCGGGTGAGACCTTCAGCTTGGCCACATGAACGGCAGCATCGCCGGCATTGACCAGCGGGAGATTGGTATGCCCAATTACAACGCCCTCATACGGCGCCTTCAATTCCACGGAAGTATTGCCCAGCGGATCCGTAATCACCGCAAGTGTGTCGTGTCGTTTGACCCGGTTACCAGCCTTCACGCGCAAATGAATCAATCCGCTCTGTTTCGCGCGTACCCACTGGGTTTTATCGGTCCGCACGGACTCCGTGGGTTTGGACTTGGACTTCCGCAACATTCCCAGGTGACGCATCACCCGGATAATACCCTTTACACCGAACTTGATCACGGACTCGTTTAACCGGAGCGCCTCACCGGCCTCGTAAACGATGATCGGTTTTTCCATCTCTGCCAGGGTCGCCCGGAGAGAATTGTTCCGCTGCCGGGAATGGATGATCACCGGCGTGCCGAATGCCTTGGCCATGGCAAGTGTTTCCTCGTCCTTCAGATTGGCGCGTACCTGCGGCAGATTGTATCGATGTACCGCTGCGGTGTGGATATCAATACCGTGTGTAGCATTGGATGCTATTTCTTCGATAAAAATATGCGCCAACCGACTGGCCAGTGAACCTGATTTCGATCCGGGATACGACCGGTTCAGATCCCGACGATCCGGCAGGTAGCGGGAGCTATGAATAAATCCAAATACATTTACGATGGGCACGGCTATGAGCGTCCCCTTCAGCGATTTCAGGCGCTTACTCTTCAACAGGCGACGAATAATTTCCACACCGTTAATCTCATCGCCGTGCTGTGCGGCACAAACGAAGAGTTGCGGCCCCGGCGTCTTCCCCCGAACCACCGTCACCGGCATGTGCGTCCAGTTATTGGTATAGAGGCGCGCAACGGGGAGGTTTATGGTTTTTCGCTCACCGGGAGCAATATCACTATCCCCGATTTTCAGGATATCGTTGGACATGGGTTAACCTTTAACCCGGTTGGTGGTCTTCCCCGGTTTGGCGTTTTTTTCCAGGAACCGGATAATCCTGTCAGCGATGTCCTTACCGGTCGCCTTTTCTATGCCTTCCAATCCCGGAGACGAGTTCACCTCCATCACCACCGGGCCGTGATTCGATCGCAGCAGATCCACCCCAGCGATCTTCAATCCCATTGTTTTCGCAGCCCGGACTGCCGTTGAGCGTTCCTCTGGCGTCAGTTTGACCGTCTCGGCTCTGCCGCCCCGGTGGATGTTTGAGCGGAACTCATCATCCTGGGCCACGCGCTTCATGGATGCCACGACCTTATTGTCGATCACGAACGCCCGGATGTCGGTACCTTTCGATTCTTTGATATATTCCTGCACAAGGATGTTGGATTTCAGTCCGTAAAACGCCTGAATTACCGATTCGGCGGCCTTCTTGGTCTCCGCCAGCACCACGCCCATCCCCTGGGTGCCTTCCATCAGTTTCACGATGAGCGGCGCACCACCCACCATTTCTATGAGATCGTCAATATCATGGATATTCCGGGCGAAGCCAGTCACCGGGAGACCGATTCCCTTCCTGGCCAAAAGCTGAAACGCCCTAAGTTTATCCCTGGAACGGGTAATCGCCTGGGATTCATTGGCGGAAAAAACGCCCATCACTTCGAATTGCCTGACTATGGCGGTCCCATAGAAGGTATGACTCGCGCCGATCCGGGGAATGATAGCATCGTAGCCGGTCAACGCGCTGCCGCGGTAGTGTACGCTCGGCCGATGCGAGGTAATATTCATGTAGCATCCGAGGTGATTGATGACCCGCATGTCGTGGCCGCGTTCTTTTCCTGCCTCAATAAGCCTGCTGGTGGAATAGAGACTCGGTTTCCGTGAGAGGACGCCAATCTTCATGTATTACTGTTCCTTTCTCTGAATTGCTTCTGGTTTGCCCAGTACAAATGACTTCTTCGGATTGATTACAAATCCCTTCCGCAGTGCCGATCGTCCCAGAAGCATCCGGAATCCCATGGCATCTCGGTTGGTCAATGTAATCTCAACAGGAAACTCACGATCGCCGATTTTTACTGGCGTTTCTATGACGTACCGGTGCTCCTCGTGCCCGACGGAACTCCGGACGTTCCGCTTATCGTGCGCCAGTACCTCGACCGTCACCTCGTTCTCCGACGATCGCTGTACCGGATGGATAGCAACCCGAAGTCTGTACCCGTCGTCTACTTCCTCCAAGACTTTAAGGTTATGTACGTGCAGCGCCGATGTCCGCGCGCCTGTATCGATCTTCGCCTTGATATAATCGATACCCAACTCCGGCAGGGCGATCCACTCCCGCCAGCCGAGGGACGTCGGTTCCTTTTTCGGTTTATCCGGCATAGGATTTTAAGTGAAACTCAGTTTTTTGGAATCGATTATGCCCATAGTCAATGAATGTAAGAATAATTCCGGTGGAATCGAGCTAGGAAAATGACATCACTCCAGTCATCCTGAGCGGGGTTCCGGAGTGACGTAGTCCTCCCAACGGGATCCCCTTGGGGAAGGATCTGGTATTTTTATGCTCCGGAGGTTCATTTAGGAGATTCCTCCAATCGCCCTGAACACCGGGCTCCGTCGGAATGACTCATTTTTTTAACTTTGTACGCGAAAAATACCCCACCAGTCATCCTGAGCGAGCGGAGCAAGCAACCCCACAGGGATCCCTTCGGGGAAGGATCTCGTCTGATTACTTCTGGAGATTCTTTTACCAGATTCCTCCACTCGCTCACGCTCGGTCGGAATGACTTTTCTTAAGAAGAAAGAGGACGAGGCGCTGTCAGCCATAATACAATGGCTGGCAGCGCTAATATCCTCATGACCGCTGCAACTTCGGTATCAACTTATTCCACCACAATCCGATACTCGCAAATCCCACTATGATATAAATCCACGAATATGCGATGTTCGCTGCCGGATTCGGCAGAATCAATTTCCCGAAACCAATGAGCAGTAGAAATACTGAGAGACTGGTGGTGATCGTGAGATACACACCCTCTTTGAACGCATCCATGGGACGCTCGGTATCCACCTGCAAATCCCCGGAGGTATTTCGCCAGAACCCGGGAGGATCAACGCGACGGTAGAACTCGTGGAGCACAGACTGATTCGTCGGGCGAGTCAAGAGCGTCACGGTTATTACAACAACCGTGGAAATGGACGACATCAGCAGGAGCCGGAGCCACTCGGCTTCCACGGTAAACAGGATAATCGGTGCCACAATCAGTGATACAATGATTGCGGAGATCTCCGAGTAGAGGTTGATGCGCTCCCAGAGCCATCGCAGTACCAGTACCGCACCGGTGCCTGCGCCGAACAGGAGCGTGATATACCATGCCGTTTGAATAGATTTCAGATTTGCCATAATCACCAGGGCAATCCCAAGAATCAGGGCGTTGGAGAGACGGGCTACGATCACCTGCTCTCTGTCAGACGGCTCCCGGTTCAACCACTTTCGATTAACAATTCTCAGATAGATATCGTTGCTCCAATAGCTCGCCCCCCAGGTGAGATGGGTGTCGATGGTGGAGGCCAGCGCGGCCAACATGCCGGTGAGCATGAGTCCCTTAACGCCCACCGGCAGCAGATCTTTGATTCCGGTGGCAAACAGGATCTCCCGGGCGGCGGTAAACCCCTCGCCACCTGCGGTGCCGGGATCGAATGGATAAATCACCAGGAGACCGACGCCGATAACCAGCCAGACCAGACTCCGAAGAAATATCTGAAGCCAGGTGAAGATGAATGCGGCAAACCGGGCATCGTCATCGCTTTTACAGGCCATCAGCCGCTGGGCAAAGTAGCCGGTACCGTCGCTGTTCCGCTCGAAGAACCACTGAAGGCTGATAATCACCAGGAACGGAAGTAGCGCCTCACCGGTATTCGGACTGAACGAAAGCAGTTGGCTTGCCTTGGCCTGGCCGTACAGATCTACCAGGTTGGCAATGATATCTCCGAGGCCGCCGGACTGAATAACCACGATAATCGCATAGATGATCGTCCCGACCATGGCGATGACAAATTGAACACTGTCGGTAGCGATAACGCTACGGAGCCCACCGGTGGTGGAGTAAAGCGCCGTAAACGCGATAATCACAACTATGCTGATGACGTTATTCGTGGTGGCAATGAACGTTCCCATCTCAGTGGCGCCGGACGCCAGCGGCACACCAACGTATTGTACCAAATTTAAGATAGGCTGGTAGATCGAATCCGGCAGCCATTGGTGCCAGAGAAGGAAAACCTCGCTGATCCGAGTGGCCGCTACCAGTACCATGGCCATGATGGTGCAGTTCATCACCGTCCCGTAGTAAATCGCCTTCAGTCCCCGGAGTGCCAGCACCCCACGTCCGCTGTAGCGAATTTCGGTAAGTTCGGCATCGGTGATGACCTGCGCCCGGCGCCAGGCACGTCCCAGCAGAAATCCGATCATCAGGAAGCCCAGCCCGTAGATCCAAAGCCGCCAGAGCATAAAGATACCGCCGGTAGCAATGAGTCCCGTGACCAGCAGCGGCGTATCCGCAGCGAACTGGGTGGCTGCCATGCTGAAACCGGCCTTCCACCCCTTTACCGAGCGGCCGGCCAGGAAGTACTCTTCCAGGTTTTCCGAAGCTTTGGACTGGTGACGAAATCCGTTACTAATACTGTAAACGATAAAGGCGAATATGATGAGGAGATCGATCATATTAGCAAGCACTACAGGACGTAAAATTTTAGTATTTATTCAACCCAGGCTGACCTTAAAGGGATCCTGTTGGGAAAGCCTGAGGCTATTTTTATATAGGGAGAAATTAATGTTTTTATTATCAAACACAACTCACCCCTTTGGTTCCCCTCTCTTCGAAGAGAGGGGAAATAGATATTCGGCGGATACGCGTTCTTCCTTCCTCTTCGGAAGAGGAAGGAAGCCAGCCCCAACGGGAGCCCCCTGGGAAAGGATGGAGTTGTGTGATTGGATACGGAGATCAATAAACCGTAAACAATCACAAATGGAATTTTTCCTGAGACGGTTATTGTTAATTTCCCCACGAAGGTTCATTTAACCAGATTCCTCCACTCCACTTCGCTCCTGTCGGAATGGCTACCATTAACTGTCGGTGATCACTCTCAGCGTCGCCGACAGTTATAATCAGAATATAACACCGTCACCGACGCGGCCAGCGATCGGTGATGGAATTTTCAGGCCAAATCCTGGGGCTATTCATGAAAAAATTCTTGTTTTTGACTAGCCCCGCCATTTATGGCGGGGTAAAAGTTACAACGAACTTTTAGGGCTTTAGCCCCACAATAAAAATCAGCTCTTAATCTTCCAGCCTTTGTAAAAAAGGAACACCCCGATGCCGAAGCTGAGTATCGTCAGTGCCGCCGCCATGGCGATGGAACCGAACGGCGCGGTATCGTACGTTCCCAAAGTCCCGTAACGGAGCCCATTCACCATGTAATAAAGCGGATTGAACAACGACGCACCGCGCAGCACCGGGGGGAGCATATCTATGGAATAAAACACCCCGCCAACGTACACCAACGGCGTGATAAGAAACGTTACCAGCACCATCACCTGATCGTAATTCTCGGCCCGAATGCCGAAGATGAGCCCGGTAGCGCTGAAGGCAATAGAGACGATGGCAATGAGGAGCAGCGTTATGAAAATGCTGTGAATTTGAATATCAAAAATGATTGTGCCCATGAACAGAATAATCGTGCCATTGATAAATCCACGGGCCGCGCCCCCGAGAATGTACGCCAGCGCCGCCTGGGTTGCGGAGATCGGCGCAATGAGGATATCCTCCAAAAATTTTAGCTGCTTCGCCTGAAACAGCGAAGACGCCGTATTGCTATAGGCATTGTTAATCACCGCCATCATGGCCAATCCCGGCAGGATAAAGTGCATATACGGCACACCCTTGATCTCGGAAATCCGACTACCCAGAGCATATCCGAAGATGAACAGGAAGAGTCCGGCGGTGATAATCGATGGAAGAATAGTCTGCTTATAGAGCCGCATAAACCGGCCGATTTCCCGGCGGAGTACCGTGAAGAACCCTATCCATTTACTGTTGTCCATTGGCGGCCTCCTCGGACATGGATTTCCCGGTGAGCTTCACGAACACATCCTCCAGCGAGCTCTCGCGGATGCGGACTTCGTACAGATCCAGTTCGGACACGTTGATGCCATTGATGACGTTCTGTAGCTCCTTGTTTGGCTTCTCTAATCTGATTCGTATGTAATTGTCCTCGATTTCCGCATCGTATCCGTTTAGCGATTCAGGCAGCGTTTCCACCGGATCGCTGAGATGGAGCTCTATGCAACCCATACCCATATTTTCCATAAGATCGTGTGGCGACCCATCCGCGATGATTTCGCCGTGATTGATGATGGAGACCTCCTCACAGAGCTGCTCGGCCTCCTCGATATAATGGGTCGTCAACAGGATGGTGACACCGCGATCGTTCAACTCCCGGAGGTAGTCCCAGAGCATGTGGCGCAGTTCCACGTCTACGCCGGCGGTGGGTTCGTCCAGGATCAGGATCTCCGGTTCGTGTACCAGCGCCTTGGCGATCTGCAAGCGGCGCTTCATCCCGCCGGAGAGCTTCCGGGAGTCCTGCTTCCGCTTGTCAATGAGACCGAACTGGTTTAGCAATTCCTCGGCACGCTTCGCTGCCTGTTTTTGCGGCAGACCGAAATAGCCGCCCTGGAGCGTCAGGAGTTTCTCGATGTTGAAGAACCGGTCAAAGTTGAATTCCTGCGCCGCCAGACCAATTTTGGAACGCGTAAACCGAAAGTCGCTCACCACATCTCTGCCAAAAACTCTCACATCACCCTGTTTGAAGTTGGACAATCCGGTCAGGATATGAATGGTTGTACTCTTGCCGGCGCCGTTCGGGCCGAGCAGACCGTAAAACTGTCCCTGCTCTATCTGCAAATCGATCTCTTTCAGCGCCCGGAAATCGTCGTACCACTTGGAGAGCCCGGAGATGCTGATAGCCGGTGCGCCGTAATCAGGCGTCATGAGCGCTTCTCCAGTTTGGTCACAACCTCCACGTGCGGCGTGTGCGGAAACATGTCCACCGGTTGGATGTAAGTGAGTTCATAACCCGTCCCGTCGCACAGGTTTTTCAAATCTCTGGCCAGTGTGCTGGGATTGCAGGAGACGTACACGAATTTATCCGGATGGAGCTGCTTCAACTCTTTCAACGATTTCGGATGTAAGCCCGACCGCGGCGGATCGATGATGACGATATCCGGCTTTTCGATCTCCTTGAGTTTTTCGTGAAAATCCAGGTGCCGATTCATATCCAGTCGATCGAATTGCGCATTAAATATTTCGTTGTTATAGGCGTTCCGGGTGGCGTTTTCAATGGCTTCCTGGTTAATCTCGAAGCCGTAGACTCGCTGCGCATTCTCCGCAAGATAAAGGGCAATAGTACCCGTACCGCAATAGAGGTCGTAAATGACGTCGCCTTCCTGCACATCGGCCACCTGCTCGATCTGCTCGTACAACACTTCCGCCTGCAGGGTGTTGGTCTGGAAAAATGAATTCGCCGAAATCTCGAACTCCAGTTTGCCAATTTTATCCACAATGGCATCTTCTCCGTACATGAGGTACTCAATCTCGCCGATTGCCGATTCACCGGGACTGGTATTCACGTTATTCACCACGCTGTGAATCTGGTCGTATTTCTCCACCAGATTTTCTACCAGCGGCGTCAACCGTTCCGGATCATCTTCGCCGGTGACGAAATTCAACATAATTTGACCGGTGTATTCGCCTTCCCGGATTACCAGGTATCGAAGGTAGCCTTTTTTATCCTCCAGATCCCAGACGCTTATATCGTGTTCTAACACGTGCTGCTTGACGTGCGCAAAGATCTCGTTGCGGATGTCGCTCTGCAGGTAACAGAGGTCCAGATCCAGCACCTTGTCCCAGCGACCGGGCGCGTGCAGACCGAACGCAAAGTCAGCCGGCGTCCCGGGATCGTCCTCCTCCAGAATCCAGCGATTATTGCCGAAGGAAAACTCCATCTTGTTACGATAATGAAATTTTTTCTCCGAACCGAGGGTAGGCTTTACGTCAATATTTTCAAATTTGCCGACCCGCTCCAACAGGTCCCGTACCTGCTCCCGCTTGTTCTCCAGCTGCACCTGGTAATCCAGATCCTGGAACTTACAGCCGCCGCATTCGGGATAGTGTGGACACGGCCAATCCACCTTGTGGGGCGAATCCTCCAGGACTTCCAGGGGAATCGCTTCGCCGTAGCTGCTCTTACGTTTCACCAGCTTCGCCTTCACCTTTGCCCCCGGGAGCACATTCCGAACGAATACTACGTAATCGTCAATCCGGGTAATGCCGTTCCCGCCAAAGGCCAGCGTTGGTTCGATCTCCGCCTCGAATTCCTCGCCCTTCTTTATCGGATATTCAGCCATAATTCTCCTCTTCTTGAAATAGCTCAAAAGTGTACGAAATCAAGGGTACGAATTCAATGGAAGTATCAAGAGTGTTAAAGTATTCTTGTCAAAAATGTGCTACTGCGTTAGAGTGTTATGGCGTTATAGTTTTTAACCCGCAGTATTCAAGGAAACAGCCTTCTACTGTATTTGACAGAGCTGTTGGTAGTAACGGCTTTAGCCGTTTACAAGAAATCCGGAGATCACGCTTCACCTCGCAATGAGATTGCGAGGCGAAACCGGGAAGCCTTGGAATCTCATTCCAAGGCGAGCTTTTTTCAGCGGCAGTGATGGAAGGGCCACAAAAAACAACACAACTCACCCTCTAAAGAGGGAACTACCAACAAGAACTGTAGACTGTTTCTTCATCCACCTTGCGCCGCCCTTTCCCACCTCTAACCTCTCTCACAGAGCGGGATTAATAGCATCTCCTTCTAAGCCCGTATCATTGATTAGAAAGAGGGAATAAGTAGGAGATCAAACATGACAATACGGAGCTACATTGTATTATTGAATTCCTGGTATCATTGCCTTAAATGGTTTTATTCACGCTCAGGAACCTTCGTGCTGCAGCGGTACCACAAAGTTCACACCCAGGTTGATATCGGTATCAGCTATTCCCTCAAATGTACTGAGATACCGGACCCCCACATCCAGTGAAATCCACTCCCACATAAAGAAGCGGAGGCCTCCGATGCCGATCCAGGTATCACTAATGTCGATTCGCCTGGCTTCGACATTGTACTCCAGATTCGGAACGGTACTTACTTCACCGATAATCTGTGTCGACTCGTTTGCATTGAGGGTTATGCCCCCGAACGGGCGAATGAGATTCTTCTGTTGTTCAGGGATTTCATAATGATCAACCGTATCAGTGGTCTTGTTGTAAATCCATTGTCCGCCGCCACGGGTGCGGACATCAGTTAAACTCACTCCACTATAGATCGCACCCAGCGATCCGGTCGTACCCACGATAAAATGTAACGACGTGAACCGGCTCTGGAGCGCCAGTCCTGTTAAGCCGTAACCCTGGTTTTCTGCTGCAAAAGACAATTCCAGCGTTTTTGATAGCGCCCGACCCTTCCTGGCGTTGGTGCCCCAGGATGTTGTCTTTAACGCCAGGGCAATATCCGGCATATACCGATAATGCCTGAACTGGTCGGGGACGAGATGGATTTTAAACGTCCGGGCGGGCAACCGCTCTCCCTGTCCGGTTAGCTGGTTGGTAATATGCGCACTACTCATTTCTATTTCTCCGACTCCCCCGAGTCCAAGTGATATTCTTCTCGCGAATCCCCCGGCCTCATATCCACCGAAGGTGCTGCCACCAAACAGTCCTACTTCCATAGATTTTAATACCCGGGCAGTCGGCGTATAGAAAAATTTCGGTGGCTGGCTTGCAGTTTTCATCTGGTCTGAGATATCCGGCAACAGATCCCGGGAGGCTCCCTCTCCATTTGCTGCGTAAATTTTAGTGAGGCTGCAGACCAAAATAACTATAACAATTGTCAGTATGAGATTCATTGAGCACCTCATGACGGACTCCTTTCTACATTTGTGTAAATAGTTTCCCCATGAGAAATATCTGGACTAGGGCTTGAAGCGATTATCGTACTAGCTAGTGACAAAGACGGTGCCAATGAATCGTGCTCCGGTTCCTCATGCCATACACCAAGGAGTTACCTGTTGTAATTAGAGGATTTACGTACTTTCTCGCTCAATCACGAAGGATCGAGGCCGAAATGGTGGTGTCAGAAATCTGAAAGTATTTCAGAATATTGAAGATTTGAATTGATGGAAAATAGAGAACGGAGACCGGAAGCTGGAGACAGGAAAAAAACCTGTCGGTGGATCGTTGTTCGTTGTTCGTTGTAAGGTAGACATCTTTGATAAAGCCTTGAAAAATGAAAAGTGGTAAGCAATATCTACAAACAACGATCCGCAAACAACAAATAAAAACCGCTGAAGCGGGGACTACCAACAAGACCTGCATCCTGTTTTACGATCGTCTGGATCGCGTCTCACCTCCCACATCGCCGCGGTGAAGCATTCCAGTTTGTTCCTTGTTTAATGACGGGAACGAAACGGGAACTCAAAAAAATACAACTCACCCTCTTGATCTCCCTCTCTTCGGAAGAGAGGGAGAAAAACAATTGCGATGGTTTGAGGATGGGTTCCCTAAGGGAGGGATGGAGTTGTGTTGTTGAGGAAAAAACAGAAAAAACCTACTAAAGCAGCGACTACCAACTCCCAGGCTACAACAGACACCGGACTGAGGATGCATGATTCAGGACGGTTTTAACCTGAACGCGTGAACACCCGAACGCTATAACACTTTATAAAAACAGCAATTAACCTGGTTTATTCATAAAATAGGGGGAATTTTTATAACACACGAAAAAAATAATAGGTTATACTTTTTGAATTCCTCTAAGATAGTTCTAAAATTTTTCAGTAGAGACGTGCCATGGCACGTCTCTACACCATTGAAAATATTGATCTTATGACACATCGAAACTGTCCATTTATTCCGATTTATGAATTATGCAGGTTAAGAGTAATTCGCCACGGCGAATAGGATTAAGATTAAGAAACAACATAAACGTAAAATGCCGCTACTTGAACACATGAACACTCGAACACTGCCGTTAACCTTTTTTGAGAATCACCCGCGACATCACGTACAGGATCAGCCCGATAGCGGCAGCAGAAATAACGGTGCCAAGCACCGGCGAATACTCGAGGCCAAGTCCCTGGATGCGTTCCCCGCCCTTGGCAGCAACCCAGGCGGCTAATCCGACGCCAAGTAATCCCTCACCGCCGACCAAACCTGATCCGAACAGCACACCCTGTTCCCTGCGACGCTCCGCTTCTTCTTCCGGCTGATTCCGGGTGAGCAGGTAGCGCAGGAATCCCCCGAGGAAAACCGGCGCCATAGTACTCAGCGGAAGATAAACGCCTACGGCAAACGCCAGTACCGGCAGTTTCAAGGCATAAGCGACCAGTGCAATTCCGACGCCGATAAATATCAAAGTCCACGGAAGATTCTGTTCCAAAACACCGTCGATGACCAGCTGCATAAGCACACCTTGCGGCGCAGGCAACTCCGCGCTGCCCACCCCGAAACTCTGGTCCAGTAAAATGATCGTGAGGCAGACGAATCCCGCCGAGGTCACTACGCCGATGAGTTCGCCGATCTGCTGACGGGCCGGTGTGGCGCCGAGGACGAATCCGGTTTTCAGATCCTGGGAAGCATCCCCGGCGATAGAGGCTGCGATACAGACGCCGGTGCCGACCATGAGCGCAGTGGCTTTGCCTGCCAGGTCTGTCCATCCCATGAGATAAAAAATGAAACTCGTCCCCAGCAGCGTGGCAATGGTCATCCCGGAGGTGGGATTGGAGGTCACGCCCACCATTCCGACAATCCGCGAAGAGACGGTCACGAAGAAAAAGGCAAAAACAGCGATGAGCAGCGCTGAAATGCCGCGCACAATAATCGAATCCAGGTAGCCGAGAATACCGGGCACAAAGGTCAGCACCAGCAGCACAATCGCGACAATAGCTCCAATAACTTTAATGGAGAGATCTTTATCGATACGCGCCTGTTCCTCGTCCTCCAATTTTTTGCCGATCTGCGCCACCCCGAGTTTAAACGATTCAATCATCGTCGGAATGGATTTAATCAGGGTAATGAATCCGCCCGTGGCAACAGCGCCTGCGCCGATATACCGGACGTACCGGTTCCAAATCTCGGCGGCGGACATATTCCGGATGAGCATCTCCGTCTCCGGATAAAACGGCACGGTAAGTCCGCTGCCCCACCAGTTGATGACCGGGATAATTACAAATGCCGAGAGTGCCGCGCCGGCCACCATCACCGAAGCAATCCGGACACCAAGTATGTAGCCGACACCCATGAGTGCGGGTGAAACACCGATGGAGAGCTTTGCCTTGAATCCCAGTAGTGTCTCAAACTTCCCGCCGACGAGTTTGAGTCCGTCGGTAATCCACTTGACCAGCATACCGAAGCCGAGGCCCCAAAAGACGCCTGAAGCTTGTTTTCCGCCGCTTTCGGAAGCGACCAGAACCTCAGCGCACGCCATCCCTTCGGGATACGGCAAATTACCGTGCTCCCGCTTAATGAGATACCGGCGGAGCGGAATCATGGAAAGGATTCCGAGCACACCACCCACCATGGCTAACAAGGTCAGCTGCGCCAGGCTCGGTTTCAGGTTCCAGAGAAAGAGCGCCGGAATGGTAAACAGCACACCGGACGCTACAGATGAACTGGCTGAGCCGATGGTCTGAGACATATTGGCTTCGAGAATGGAATGATCGGTACCGAACACTTTAAGGAACCGGAAAGCCACAACCGTTAACACCGCCACAGGAATGGATGTACTTATCGTCAGGCCGGCTTTGAGGCCAAGATAGGTATTCGCCGCTCCGAACAGAATGCCCAGCAAAATACCCGAGATCGCGGCCTTAAGGGTAAACTCCGGAAGACGCTTTCCGTGGACATACGGAACGTATTCTTCCCCTTCATTTATTTTGTAGGCGTTTGGCGGCAGGCCTTTTTTCTCCATATCATCTCCAGGCTGGCGATTGATTTACCGAATCTAAATAATGGGACAGAAAAGATAATATGGATGAAGAACATTCACATGGAAAAAAATTGGGGAATCAGGAGTTGTCGTATTTCCACTCGAAGCCGGTGAGGTCATCAGCGGGTTTCAGCGGACTTAACGGCGCCTCTGTTCCGGTCACTTCCGGCATATTATAGACGCCGGGGGCCACATCGTTGGGTGAATCCGGATAGAATAACGATGCCAGTCCCTGGATTTGGTCCCGGCCGACACTCAGCTCGAACTGCCCGCCGCCGTACATGGTAATCTCATGTTTCCGGCAGTAGTCAATGGTATCAAGCAGCGCTTTCAGGGATCCGAAGCGGGACGGCTTGATATTCAGCCACCGGGGCGAAAACGGTAATTCTTCAATACTCTGAATATGCTTCACAGGATAATCCCAGGAAAGGCGTTCCTTCTCCGGCGCGATAATTTTCCGAATTTCCTCCGTATCGGCCGGATCTTCGATGACGGCATCCGGAAACCGTGCGATGAGTTCCCTATATAGCCACGGCTCCGGCGGATTGTCGACAATCGTATTTTCGTAGAGCCCCTTGAAGTCCAAAATACGGACAGTGTCCGTAGCAGCGATTTGGTCCATGAGGTCGGGAGTCCACTCCGGCGTGGGATCGAGCTTAAATTTGAGTTCCGAATTAGCTTTCAGGAGTTGCTCTAATCTCTCCATAGACGGCGAATCGCCGAGCCGCGTACTCACTACGAACTCTACAGGGTTGTATTGCAATCCGAACACTTTCGCCAGATTTGTTCCGGCCTGTTTTAACGCCAGATCCAGAGCAGCACTCTCGAATCCCCAGCGCCGGTAATTGCAAAATGCTTTATGCCCCGGATCCCGGCCGAAAAACAGATCCATTTCTTCCAGCAATTCCGAGAAATCACCAAGCGTGAAAGCTCCCGCCAAGGGAAAGTCCGGCTGCTGCTCATCGACGGCATCATGCTCATCCGCCTCATAGGTGACGTCTTCCCCACGGCCGGATTTCCCCTTCCCCGACAAAATAATTTCCGTGGTTTTCCGCGTAAAGTCGCTGGAGGTGTCTTGCTCATGTTTAATAAAATCGATAGTCTCAATTTGTACAGGAAACTCTGCAATCCTGGAAAACAGTGTCATACCTTCTCCGTTACTTACTTATCTTCAGTGCATTCTAAGTAAATGACCGCAAACCTGCAATTATTCTGCTGCTTCCACCTACCGGTAGCGACGTTTTATGAAACGTCGCTACCGGGTAATACTTCCACTGGTTAAACGGGAAATAAAAAAATGCCCTCCGGCAAAACCGAAGGGCATTTTCGTGACGCGTTTTGGAAATTTACTTACGTCAGTTCTCCGGAGGTTTGCGTGCTGGCAAAATAGAACGATGCCGCCATCAGTGCGAAATCCTTCAGCAAGCCGGACATGGACTGCATGGGATTGCTGAACATCCCCGGCAGGTGGATAGTGAGTACAAACACCAACAGTAACGCTGCCAGTGCATATCCGGCGATGTCCACCCACTTATTAATTACAATACTCACGCCGGTGAGAACCAGCACGAGACCGGTGACATACACCCAGAAAATTCCTCCGGGGATGAATCCGGGGACGACCCCCTGGAGCATACCTGCGTTAAAAAAGTGATTGACTCCAAAGATTACGAATGGGAGTCCAAACAGGACCCTTGCGACGTTTTTCAGTTGTTCATTCATCTGTCTCTCCTTTTTTATTGGTTGGATTATTCACTCATTTTCACATCGATCATGATGAATTGTGTTTCCTGTTTTGCTTCGATGACTATTTTACTCTCTTCCGAAACCCTGGCCTGATCCTTCGTTGAAAATGTTGTCCCGTTGATGTCCAGTTCCCCGTCAGTGACATAGAGAAATACGCCACGGTTTTCTTCAATGGGATACTCAAACGTCTGTCCCGGATCAGCGATGGAACGATAGATCGTGATGCTGGCGTTGATATCCAGCGCCCCGTTTTGGGAATCGCTTGAGACGACTGGCGTCAGACTGTTTCGATAGGCTTCCGTAGCAAATTTTTTCTGACCGTAATCCGGCTCCAATCCTTTTTCATCCGGAATAAACCAGATTTGGTAAAACTTCAGCGGATCATCGCCGTCGTTCATCTCCGAATGCCGGACGCCGGTGCCGGCAGTCATCCGCTGGATTTCTCCCGGGCTAATGGAAATTTCATTGCCCATTGAATCCTTGTGGGTGATTGTTCCGGACATCACAATAGTCACAATCTCCATCTCCGAGTGCGGATGGGTCTGGAATCCGGAGTGTGGCTCCACATAATCATCGTTAAATACCCGCAGGTTGCCAAACTGGACATTCTCCGGATCGAAGTAGTTGGAAAATGAAAACAGCCAATGGGTCTTCAGCCATCCCATCTCCTGGTAATGACGGTCCTCTGCTGGAATTTTTCTTATCATACCTACTCCTCTCGATTCCACTTTGCGCTATCCTTTGCCAGATAGTGTTCGATCGACCGACTCCATTCCCCGGCATAGGCGATGTCCGCCAGCGCTCGTCTCGATCGCGGCGATCGTTCCCGGGCCTGAAATGTCGGTGGCAATTCACCCGGCTCCCCGGGATAGCCTATTGCAACGATCGTCATCGGCTGGTAGTCATCCGGGAGTTCCAGCGATTCACGGACCTGTTCTTTGGAAAACCCACCCATCTGATGAAGATTCAGCCCCAGTGTCGTCGCCTGGATCGTGAGATGCGCCACCGCCTGGCCGGTATCGTATTCCGCATAGCTCTTCGGACCGTATCCGCCATCCATTTCGGTCTTCGCAACCGCCAGGATGAGTACCGGCGCTTTGCCCGCCCACTGTTGATTTTTTTCGCTCAGGCTGGCAAAGAGACGATTGTAATTTTTAGGTTCATCCTTGGTTGCCACCACAAACCGCCAGGGCTGTGCATTCATACTGGAGGGCGTCCACCGGGCTGCCTCCAGCAAACTTCCAATGATTTCAGGGTTTACCGGCTCCCCTGAAAATGCCCGGCTGCTCCAGCGCTCTTTCAGTGGCTGATGCAGCGGGTAGGCCGTTTCTGCCGGTTTAACTATTGGCGATGTTTTGGTTTTTATCTGTCCGCTCATTTTATCTCCATGTTAATTAGTTTAATATTGAATTATATGGGTAAAAAATATGTTCTGTATCTTACATCCTATGATTCCTGTACAGTTTTTCCGAGTTTTTTCGTTAAACGCCCCAGTTCCATCTGTTCCTTCGGCGTGAGATTATTCATCATTTCGACGATGGCTCTCACATGCGGTGGAAGGATTTTCTCAATTTTCTCCCGGCCTTTATCAGTTAATACGATTCGGATATACCGGCGGTCCGTTTTGTCCCGTTCCCTGGTAACCAGGCCTTTCTTTTCCAGGTTATCCAGCACCATCGTGATATTTCCGCTGCTTTTGAGGATTTTCTGACAGATGTCCTTCTGATACATCGGTCCCAGATGATACAAGGACTCCAAAGTGCCGAACTGACTCATGGACAAGTCATCCAGGGTTTTCAGCTCATTCAGCCGCCCCGTAATAGTATCTGCCGCGCGTATCAGTTTAATGTAGGTATTCAGAGCTCGTTTCTCTTCTTTGGTTCCCTTGTAATGTGTTGGCATTTTCCGCCCCATTAGTTTAATGTCAAACTATTTCGTCGTTAATATGAAAATTTTCGCCGGTTGTGTCAAGCTAAAAGATTAATGTTAAACTATTATTGGTCTTCAGGAAAAGGTTCTACTCATCTTTGGAAGGCGGGGTATCCTGTCGCTTTTCGTACGGGATCAAATTATTCACCGTATACGTCAGCAGGGAGGCCAGGAAAATGACCCCCAATGTCATTAGAGATTTCCATACGAATTCCGTGTCGATGACTACCCGCCAGATGGCCAAAATGGAAATTGTGGTGGCGATTACTATACAAAGCAGTGAGATATACAACGAAATGCGATTTAATTGTTTCATAGGCTGTCGGTGATTCGATTTGTTCCGGTTAGCGCAATACTGAATATAAATGTATGCATCCGGATGGGAGAATACAATCTCATATACTGTCCCGGTGAAAAGCGTATTATTGTGCTATAGGCGCGTGTTTTCCTAATCCTCTCAGAGGGATCCCTGTGGGATAATCTTATTCTTACCCGGTTTTAATAGTAGGAGTTCGTTGTTAGTGGTCTGTTGTTAGTTGTAGTGGCCAAACCCTCCATTCCCTTTTAATGCCGATATTTCTTTCGCAACGAACAACCAACCGGTTTTTCCCTATTTCCCTATTCCTCTATACCCTCATTCTCCATCCCCTTCCCGGCGTAGTAAAAATTCCATCAAATCCGAGATATGATACTCGGCAGGCTCCTCTCCTTTCCTAAACACACGGGCCGGCTTCTCCCCGATCAGCGAAATGGAATCACCCTCCACCCGAAGCATGCTCCCCTCCCGCAGGCCCACGACGTAGATATCAGGATTGGCCTCAATAAATTCCTCAATCCGGCGCTCGCGGGTCTCTCCCTGGTGTTCCTTCGGATGCTCATCCAGATAGTGCGGGTTAATTTGGAACGGTACCAGATTGAACGTATGGAAGCTGGGTGGTTCGACAATCGGCATATCATTGGTAGTCTTAAGGCTGGGGCACGCCACATTTGCGCCTGCACTCCAACCAATGTACGGGATGCCGTTACGCAAAACCCGCCGCCGCACTTCGTCAATGATGCCAATTCGATAGAGGTGCGTCACGAGATGAAACGTATTGCCCCCGCCAACCGCTATGGCTTCTGCATTCCTGACGGCTTCTTTGGGACGTTCCGCCTCATGAATTGACCGCACCTGATATCCCAACTTTCCGAACTTCTCCCGCGCCAGGCTTGTATATTCATCATAGGAAAATGTGACAGCGGCATACGGAACGAACAGAACCTCATCAACTGTCCTCCCCAGGAATTCTCGTATGCCCTCTTCGGCGTGGTCAAGCCATTCCTGGCCAAAATTGGTCGAATTACTTAAAAGTAGCAGGCGGCGATTTGCTGCATCCATTAGTGACTCCTCTGAGTTTCGATCCAGGAATTATTCATTTGCCATCCAGGTACGATACCTGTCAATGTCGATACATAAGGCCAGGGCACATTTCACCTGATACCCTTTGTCTGATCGCTCTGTTTTCGCGATAATTTGTTCCACATATTCGTGGTTTTCCGGATTCTGAATTGCAATAGTTTCCTGTGTTGCCTCGGTATCGATTCGAATGGTTTCATCAAGGTAAAACCGGCGGGTTTCCTGCCCGATTATTACACGTAATCCGTATTCCAGAGCAAATTGCCGTAACAACTCTATTGGAGAGACAGTGATCAAATTTTTTCCCAGTGATGGGGAGAGCTTCCAGGCCATTCGTACCTGTAACTGATCATGAAGCTGTTGTCCGTATGCCAGGATAAAATACGGGGCCGGCGTTTGCGGAATGAACTTGGTGGCAAAGGTAAGCTGCAACGTATCTACCTTGAGCGTTTCCGACTGATCGGGCTGATGCAGTGTGTCTGTGACATCTTCCGGGAGAATACCCAGCTTCTCCGACAGTTCATCCTGAAACGCTTTCGGGAAGTTAATTTCCATGGCGTATCCAATCTGTTATTCAGAGAACCGAATAAATAACATACAAAATTTTCCTCTGGAAACAGGGTATAATTTCTCCCGACATTGCTGAAAAAGATTAAAAAAATCGCTAAAGAATTTCGTTCAATGGTCGACAATATGATCACTGAAACGAGAATGTCTCCGGACAAATAGTCTGCAGGCATCCTTATATATTGTTGTGACTGACGCTTTGCTGTGTGGTCTCGTGGCTATTATTGTTGCGAATTTAATGTGCTGAAAAATACTAATTCAGGTAGTCCGCATGGACGGCCGGGAAACAATGGGGGAGGATAATATTAATGAGCAGAAAAACTGTCATTGCGCTCCTGACTTGTATTATGATCGTATTTTCGACCGGTCTCAGGGCAGCCGATGATGTCCCGGTAAAGGATGTCATTGATACGATAAAGAATTTTAATTTCATAACATTACGCCTGGGTATAATCAGCACCGGCGTATCTGAGGAAACTATTGAGGAATTGACGGCGCTCCAGAGTGCACTTCCCCGAAGCATGGAAATTTTTATTACCCAGTCCAAATATATCGGGGATATGTTTGAAGATTTTACCTTTCTGGTTAATAGAAAACAGGTAGATGCGGTATTGATCTGGCCTTCGAAAGGCACCAAGAACGTGACACTGATAAAAAAAGTCTGCAAGATGAGTAAAATGAAAAAGGTGCCGGTCATTACGCTGTATGAGCCGTGGCTTAATGAAGGCGCGGCGGCATTTATTCAGGCAAGTCCTGACGGAATTAAAGTGATTGAGAATAGCGTAATTACGAATGCGATGAAATTTCCCATCGCCGAAAAACCTTTATATGCCATAGAACAACGCTAAGTATTCTAGTAGCAAACGAGCAAAAATCACCGAAGTGAATTCTAAGGTTCCCAGATAATTAATCGCTACCGGGATTGATTGTCCGGGATATTTTTATCTTTGGTATTCACAAATATAAAGTAAATCAACGCAGGGATCGTCAGCAGGAACAGAATCGGGATCATCACGAAAAAGAGCGGACCGAGAAAGGGCAACCCGATAAGCATCAGTGAGGCAATTATCACCAGGGCATAAGCCCAGCTCGCCCTCGATTGATTTCGTTGTTGGTTCTGCTTCGCAGTTGGATTTCCTACCATCCTGGACTCCTTTCATATTAACAGATTCGCGGCAACTGTTCCCCCGGCAGCATATCGATGATGGTTTCGCCGCCGATGCCGGTCATCATGCTGACCCGCCCGTCGTCACCATCAATAACTTCTCCAATGATGGCGGCATGCGTTCCGTATTCGTGATTTTGCATCGCTTTCAGAAGATCCGGTGCTGCTTCCGGTGAAACCACGGCCAGCAATTTTCCCTCGTTGGCCACGTACAGGGGATCAAGTCCCAGGATTTCGCACGCGCTTTCAACAGCAGGGCGAACAGGAATTTTGCCGCTCTCCATCCTGATCCGGACCTGTCCACTGTCAGCAAACTCATTCAGCGACGTGGCCACACCGCCACGGGTGGGATCGCGCATCACCCGGATATGATTTCCTGTCGCCTCCATCATTGTATCCACAAGACCGTTCAGTGCAACTGAGTCGGTTTCCACCGGATTTTCCAGCGCCAGCCCTTCTCTGCTGGAGAGAATCGTGATGCCATGATCGCCGACATATCCGGAGACGATCACCTTGTCACCGGTCTGTATTTTTTGCGGGGCGAATTCAATATCGGATTCATAAATGCCAATGCCGGTGGTGTTGATAAACAGTTTATCCACGCTTCCTTTATTTACAACCTTGGTATCGCCGGTTACAATAGAAACTCCGGCCTTCTTTGCCGCCACTTCCATGGACAGTAAAATCCGGTGCAGATCATCGATAGGCATCCCTTCCTCAATAATAAATCCGACACTCAGATAGAGTGGTTTTGCACCACCGACCGCCAGATCGTTCACCGTTCCGTTAATGGCGAGGTCACCGATATTCCCGCCGGGGAAAAACAAAGGATCCACAACAAACGAGTCGGTGGAGTAGGCAATCCGGTTCCCGTCTAACTCCAACCGCGCCTGATCGCCCAGTTGATTCAGCGTCTCATTGCCGAATCGGGGTAAAAACAGTTTCTCCAGCAGATCGCGGGACATCTTTCCGCCGCTGCCGTGTCCCAGCTGGATCGTCTTGTGGTTCATAATCGGCACCGGACAGCTCAAAATGCCGTTGAAGTCATCACTCATTTATATTCCCCGGGGTGTCACTGTTTTAGTCGTTTCTTAATCCTAATCTTAATCTTACTCTTAATCGCGGTTTTTAAACAGTGTTATAGTGTTCAAGTGTTCAGGATAAAACCGTATTATTAAAAACTGTCGCCGAACTCGAGTCAAGAATCCCGCGTCCATTACCAACCTGTTTGGGGTTCTAACTCTAGTGGGTCGTCAGTTGCTAGTCGTTGGAAATTTGCTGTAATTGTTCCAGTGTCTTTCGGTGTTATTCAGTGTTTAATCGGTTTTATTCACGATTTTTCTCAGCTATCTTTGCGTCCTCTGCGGTAAACTCTTTTATCCGCGGCTATCCGTTGTTTCTGCGTTTATCTGCGTGCTATTATTTCTACTATCAAATCGCTGATACCGATAATACGCCGCACAGGCCCCCTCGCTGGAGACCATGGTTGCTCCCAGCGGGGTTTCCGGCGTGCAGGCGGCTCCGAAGGCCGGACAATCGCTGGGACGCTTGAGTCCCTGCAGTACGATACCGCTGATGCACTCATCCGACTCCTGCGTTTGGATCTCTCCCACCGAAAACTTACGCGATGCATCGTAATCCCGGTACTCCTCCTTCAGGGAATAGCCGCTCTCCGGCAGTTCACCGATGCCCCGCCACTTCCGGTCGGTAACGTCAAACACCTTTTCAATAATATCCTGGCTCGGCCGGTTGCCATCCCGGGAGACTGACCGGGCATACTTATTCCGCACGCCCGCTTCGCCCGATTCCAGCATAGTCACCGTTTCGAGAATACCTTCCAGAATATCGATCGGTTCGAATCCGGTCACGACGATTGGGATACCGTACTTCCGGGCAATCGGTTCATACTCCCAGTAGCCCATCACGGTGCAGACGTGTCCCGCCGCGAGATACCCTTGCACCCGGTTTTCCGGCGATTCCAGCAGCGCCTTCATGGCGCCCGGCACCGTCACGTGTGAAACGAGGATGGAGTAGTTCGTAATCCCTTCCCGTTTCGCCTGGTAGACCGACATGGCGTTGGCCGGTGCCGTGGTTTCGAAGCCCACCGCAAAGAAGACCACCTCCTTGTCCGGATTTTCCCGGGCGATTTTCAGCGCTTCCAGTGGCGAATACACCACTCGAACATCACCACCTTCGGACTTCACCATGAAAAGGTCTTTCTCAGAGCCCGGCACCCGGAGCATATCGCCGAAGGAGCAAAAAATCACGTCGGGGCGTGATGCAATCTCCAGCGCCTGGTCGATCATCTCCAGCGGCGTCACACAGACCGGACATCCCGGACCGTGCACCAGCTGGATCTCCTCCGGAATCACCTGATCAATTCCGTTCTTGATGATGCTGTGCGTCTGCCCGCCGCAGACCTCCATCAGCACCCAATCCCGGGTGGTTATTTTGTGGAGTTTATCTATGATTTTTTTCGCGATCTCAGGATCGCGGAATTCGTTTAAATATTTCATTTTAATCGTGTTAAAGTGTAACCGTGTTAATGTGTTATAGTTAAAACAGTCACGCGACTGAAGTCCTCAGTCCTGTGTCTATTGTGACTGGGTTGTTGGTAGGCCCCGCTTCAGCGGGATTTTGTTTTAGTTCGCTGATTTTCCCATAAATCTCATTGAAGATCGTATGCGGCCTTGTTTCGCACATCTATTTACACAACTCCATCCCTTCCCAAGGGGATCCCGTTGGGGCTGGCTCCCTTCCTCTTCGAAAGGGGAAGGGATAACAAGTGAGTGAGTTGTGTTTAAAAAAAATGCATTCCCTACTTTGCTAATTCTCAACTCTAAACTTGTTTCTTATCAGTGGTGATCCGTTGTTTCTGTGTCATCTGCGTGCTATTCTTTTTCAATGTTTAAAACCCGTATCCTGATCCGGATTATTCAGCGTATCGCCGTACATCTCCTTCTCGGCCTCCTCCAGTTCCTTCCAGGCTTCCAGGGATTTCTGCGCCTCTTCCTCATCCAGGATGGAAATAGCAAATCCGGCGTGCACAATGGCGTATTCGCCGACCTGCACCTCCGGACAGTACTCCAGGCACGCTTCCTGCACGGTGCCGCCGTAGTCGATTTTGCCCATTTTCAAACCGTTGGTATCGTAAATCTCCGTCACTTTACCCGGAACCGCAAGACACATATTATCCTCACTCGTATGTTAATTCCACTTCGGATTTCCCGGCAACAACCAACGCCTGTGCAATGGCCGCCTGTCCCAGCGATAATCCCCCGTCGTTGGTCGGCACCTGCTCAGGTGCGTAGACCGTAAATCCGTTGTCGTTTAATTCAGTAATCATCCGTTCAAACAAGTAGCTGTTTTGGAACACGCCACCACTGAGCGCTACTTTTTCCAAAGATGCCTCGGCCCGTGCCTTCTCTGCGATGTCCAAGAACATCGAAATCAACATTTCATGGAAAAGATAGCTTATCTCTCCATACGATGCCTTTTTTCCCAGCGATTTGAGTACGCTTTTTACAATCGGAGCAATCAAAAACTCGTAGTGCTCACCGCATCTTTCTATCCCGTACTCCAGAGATGGATGCTCCGTCTTTTCCATGGCATGCTGGAATTCAATAGCCGCCTGTCCCTCGAAAGTCATATGGGTGCGTCCACCGGCGATGGCGCCGATGCCGTCGAATAGCCGTCCGCAGCTGGAAGTCATCGGTGCGTTGATTCCTTTGTCCAGCATCTGCTTGACCTGCGGAATCGGAAATCCGCTCCACCGATACGGCGTAAAACTGAGGGCATCTTCGCCAAACGTCTTCCAGAGATACGCCAGTCCCATGCGCCACGGCTCCTGCACGGCTTTATCCCCACCAGGCTCCGGCACATTCTCGATATGTGCGAACCGGTTCACCTTTGTGTAATCGCCGATCAGTACCTCGCCGCCCCAGATCGTCCCGTCCGTCCCGTAGCCGGTGCCGTCCATAATCAGACCGATCACCGGATCGTCCAGACCGTGCTCAACCATCACGCTCGCCATGTGTGCGTGGTGATGTTGAATCCCAAAAGCCGATAAGTCTTGCTCATCTGAGTAGCTCTTCGCCCATTGAGTTGCCAGACATCCCGGATGCAGATCATACGCCACGTAATTGGGCTCAACTTCAAGGATTTTTCCCAGATGTTCCCGGGTATGATTGAAGAAATCCATGGCGCGCGTATTGGACAAATCCCCGATATGCTGGCTCGGGAACGCCCGGTCTTCTTTGATGTAGCAAATTGTATTTTTCAGTGCCCCGCCGACGGCCAGGACAGGATCGGTGGAATGAAGAATATTGATCGGCCGCGGGACGTATCCCCGGCTGCGCCGCACGAATCGTGGCTTATCCGCGAGCATAATAACCACGGAATCGTCCACCCGTTGGAGGATCTCCCGGTTGTGCACTAAGGTATAATCAGCGATGTCACCTAGCCGGTTAAATGCATCATTGTTTTCGATGCAGATCGGCTCCTCGGAATAGTTGCCGCTGGTCATCACCAGGGCATCCAGCGTGCTGGCGAACAACAGATGATGCAGCGGCGTGTACGGCAGCATGATGCCGATCCGGGGGTTGCCAGGCGCGATGTTCGGGCTGATTTCCTCCCGCTTTTTCGCCAGAACAATCGGCGCCTGCGGTGAAGTCAATAACGCCAGTTCATCTTTGGAAAAATGGGCGTACTTTTTGGCGGTTTCCACATCCTTTACCATCACCGCCAGCGGCTTCTCCTCCCGGTTCTTGCGCTGTCGCAACTCACGGACAGCCAACTCGTTGTGAGCGTTACACGCCAGGTGAAATCCTCCCAAGCCTTTGATAGCCATGATGGCCCCCCGCCTGAGTGACTGATTCGCTAAAACTACCGCATATTCCCTGTTCTGAAGGCGTCGTCGATCTGTATCGTACACCTCCACCCACGGCCCGCACTCTTCACACGCATTTGGCTGAGCGTGGAACCGACGGTTACCGGGATTTTCGTATTCAGCCCGGCATTCGGGACACAATTCAAACTTTTTCATGGATGTGTACGGCCGGTCGTACGGAATATCGTAGATGATACTGTACCGCGGCCCGCAGTTGGTGCAGTTGATAAACGGATAGTGATACCGCCGGTCGAAATCGTCTTTGAGTTCTCTGGCACAATCCTTACAGATAGCCATATCCGGCGAGACCAGCGTATCCATCTTCTCGCCTTTCACCGACTCCTCAATATGAAAGCCGTCAAAAGTGATTGAGGCAATCTCCTCAGCTTTTACCGAATCAACCTGAGACAGCGGCGGCGGGGAATTCTCCAGCGCGTCCACAAACTCCGAGAGATTCTCATCAGTGCCCTGCGCCTCCACGAACACGCCGTCGGAATCGTTCCCCACGAACCCGGAGATTCCCTTTTCCTCCGCAAGATTATACACAAACGGACGGAACCCCACCCCCTGGACAATACCCGTGATTCGTATTTTGAGTCGTTTCATAATGACGGCAGTGTTCGCGTGTTAAGGTGTTATTGTGTTATAGTTGGTTTGTTGCGGACTCAATATCCACCATCACCGACGCTGTCAGCGATCGGCGATGGGATTATATCTCGCCTTTGAATGGAATTCAAAGGCTTCCCAATTTAGCCTCGCAATCTCATTGCGAGGCAGGTTCCAGTTTCTATACAAATCATTTCCTCTGCGCTCTTTGCGTCTCTGCGGTGAGGTTTTTTAATCATTCCCAGCTGGCTTCACCCACTCCAACCACGCGTCCATGCCTTCGCTGGTGGTGGCGGAAAGTTCGAAGAAGGTGAGATCCGGGTTCACCTGTCGCGCGTAATCCTTGCAGGCTTCCACGTCGAAGTCTACGTACGGGAGCAGGTCGATCTTGTTGATGACGCAGACGCTGGATTCCGCAAACATGGTCGGGTACTTCACCGGCTTGTCCTGCCCCTCGGTCACCGAGATAATCACCACCTTATGATGCTCGCCGAGGTCGAACAGCGATGGACAGACCAGGTTACCGACGTTTTCGATCATCAGAATGCTCTCGTCAGGCAGTTCCAGCTTCTGGATGGCGTCGTTCACCATTTTTGCGTCCAGGTGACACCCTTTTCCAGTGTTGACCTGTACTACGTCCACGCCTGTTTTATCGATGCGGTCGGCGTCCTGCATGGACTGCTGATCCCCTTCGATGACGGCGATGGAGACGTCATCTCTGAGTGCTTCGACGGTCTTCTCAAGAAGCGTCGTCTTCCCGGAGCCGGGAGAACTCACCAGATTCAGTGCAAATATTTTCCTGGTTTCAAAGATGCCCCGATTTCGCTCGGCCAACAGATTATTCTCCCTGAGTACGTCCGTTTCCACATCAATGGTTGTCGTATGACTGTTTCCGTGATCATGGGAATGGCCGTGCGAATGGTTATGATCATGGTCGTGCTCATGATCATGATTGTGTGAATGTTCGATGCCCTCGGCGTGCATTTTCGCATGCTCCCGGGCTTCTCCGGGAGTCTGAATGGTAGTTGTGCCCTCTCCGCATCCACATGTGTCACACATTTTGGTACTCCTTTTCCTGCAATTATTCGACTTCGATTGACGTGACCCGTAATTCCTGCCCCTGCGACGGCTCTACGGTGTATCCCCCGCATTCCGGGCAGACGGCGAACCTCTCCTTCATCGGAACGGACACACCACATTTCCTACAATTCCCTTTCCCCGGAATTCGCGTGATGTCCAGGGTAAGATCGGGATATCGTGAGGACTGCTTCAGCGCCTCGAAGCAGAACTCCAGCGCCTCGAACTCGATGCCCGCCAGCTCACCGATTTCCACGGAGATGGAGAGCAGCTGATCGTGCCCATCCATGGACTGCTCGGCGATCTCCAGAATATTAGTGGCGATGGACATCTCATGCATGAAAAACAGGCCTCACTTCAATCATTACAAATATACTCTTATTCTGCATATTTCTGCTCTATAGTACTTTTGCAAAACGTGTGCCGGTAGTAACCTTGCGGTTTTTACGGGCAGAAACAGAGACGATTTTCCAGATCTGAGAACCGGAGATGCTAAATGAGAAAAAGGGAATCGGTTTTTTATTCGATTTTATCATCAAAACGGTAATATGGATCGAATAAATTACCTTTATGTAAGTTTTAGTTAATTGTAACTATCAATCTTTACAAAATGCAGTATGGTCAACAGAAAAAGTCTGAGAAAATTTACATGTAGGGACGCGGTTTACCGCGTCCGTCTGTACCATTCAGCCAATTGTTTCGGACGCGATGAACCGCGTCCCTACTTTCTAATTCTTCGTGTAGAGACGTTTCCCCGACATCTCGGGACAGGTATGAAACGTCTCTACCCCAACGGGTAACTGCTTGTTTTATAGTACCGAAAATCCCACAGGTTCAAGAGCAAAGAAGCTATCAACCTGGCATTCTAAAACGACCTCCATGCTACATCTCTGCAATGTTGGTGAATGTATTTTCGCCTCGTTGTAGAAAGATACCAAGGCGCCTATCCACTCAAACCTGAATACCTTCCGTAGCCTCAACCGCTTCAACTCCCCATTCACCCAGCTGCGCGACCACAGCTTCCAGCACCTGCGGAAAGACCGAACGCATTTTCGGCGAGAGTTCCAGGGCAACTTCCATTGAGTCTGGTTGCACTCCAATGAGGTGGATTGCCGGGGGCCGGATGTCCAGGAGTTCCGCAGCGCTGAGGACATCAGTTAATCCCAGGTGATGCAGGGACATTTTCTCCTTCAGTTGAGATTGCACCTGCCCGTTGCCAAGTTTCACAATGCTGCCGGGCGCCAGATCAAAGTCCACCGCGTCGACGATCAGCACTTTTTCCCGGCCGTCCAGCTTGTCGATGAGTTCCAGGCCGGCGGTGCCACCGTCCACCAGATCCACCGCCGGCTCGAATTGGTATCGCTCTTCCAGCGCCCGGATGGCGTGAATTCCGACGCCTTCGTCCTGCATCAACAGGTTGCCGACGCCCAGTACGAGGATATCGTTCATATCAGACGCTGCACGCGTTGTTGGTCTGGACCCGGGCGATATTCTGCTTCTTCTCGTCGTACAGATGGATGGCACACGCCAGGCACGGATCGAAGGAGTGTACCGTCCGGAGTACCTCGAGCGGCTTGTCTTCCTGTGCCACAGGATTCCCGACCAGCGAGGCCTCATACGGCCCCAACTCATCGTTCTGGTTTCGCGGGCCGGCGTTCCAGGTTGACGGTACCACCGCCTGGTAGTTTTCGATCTTTCCGTTGTTAATCACGATCCAGTGGGAGAGGGTTCCGCGCGGCGCTTCGTGGAAGCCGAAACCGGTCTGGGTTCCCTTGGGGAAGGTCGGCTCGTTAAAGGTGTCCATGTCGCCGGAACCGATGTTCTCCACAAGCATGTTGTAGTTTTCCTTGAGCTGGTTGTACAGCACCGCACAGCGGACTGCCCTGGCAGCGTGCCGGCCGATGGATGAATGCAGCGCGCTGATCGGTACCTTCGTCCCGGCGATGGCGCTCACCTTCTCCAGTGCCAGGTTCGTATACTTCTGCGTTGTCGGATCACCTGCCGCATACATCCCGAGTACGTTCGCCAGCGGGCCGACCTGCGCCGGCTTCCCGGCAAAGCTTGGTGATTTCACCCAGGAATATTTCCCGTTATCATCGAAGTCGGTGTACTTCGGCACGGTCTCCTCGTCGTACGGATGCCGCGTCCAGTCACCGTCGTACCAGGCGTGCTTGATGCTCTCCTGCACGTTCTCCCGGAAGAAGTCATCCTGAAACGACTTGATGGCCTGAAACGAGCCAACGTCACCGTTCTTAATATAGCCGCCGGGAGTACCGAACTTCGTCCCCGCCGGGTCGATGGGAAAATCCGGAACACTCAGGTAATTCATGACGCCGGATCCGTAATTCAGCCAATCCTTGTAGAAGGCGCCAACTGCGGCCACATCGATGAGATATACCTGCTCAATAAAAGCCCCGAGTTCATCGATGAGTTTCTTCACATAGGTCAACCGTTCCAGATTCAGCGCGTCCTCGCTGTCGGGATTGATGGGATTCGCCACGCCGCCGACTGCCAGGTTCTGGATGTGCGGCGTCTTGCTCCCAAGGATGGTAACGATCTGGTTGGCCTTGCGCTGGAACTCGAACGCCTGCAGGTAGTGTGCGGCTGCCAGCAGATTCACTTCCGGCGGCAGAATCATGGCCGGATGGCCCCAATATCCATTGGCAAAAATGCCCAGCTGGCCGGAGTCAACAAAGCTCTGCAGTTTCTTCTGGACAGCAGTAAACTCTTCTACGCCGTTCATATGCCAGCCGGACAGACTCTGCGCCAGAGACGATGCCTTCTTCGGCGACGCTTTCAGTGCGGAGACTACGTCCACCCAATCCAGCGCAGACAAATGATAAAAATGCACCATGTGATCGTGGACGCCGTGGGCGGCAATAATCATATTCCGGATGTACTGGGCGTTCACGGGAATTTCCATCTCCAGCGCGTTCTCAACCGCCCGTACCGAGGTGATCGCATGCACCGTGGTACAGACGCCACAAATTCGCTGGGTATAGATCCAGGCTTCTCTGGGATCGCGTCCCTGGAGAATGGTCTCGATGCCGCGCCACATCTGTCCGGACGACCAGGCGTTGGTGACTTCGCCGTTATTTACTTCGCAGTCGATGCGCAGGTGTCCCTCTATGCGGGTGACCGGATCGACAGTTATACGCTTTGCCATAGTATATTCCTCCTGATGGATTATGCTGTTTTGTAGAGAACTTTCGGGAGTATCGGCAGCCTTTTTACCACAATCATGTAAATCATGATTTCAAAGCTGATAAGCCCGATGGTAATAAAAATTTCGGAAAATGCCGGAAAGTAAACCCAGCCCGGCCCCGGATCGAATCCGATGAGATAGGTATTAAACCGGTAAATGCTGCCTGCCAGGACGATCCCCACCCCAGAGATAAACAGGTTGAATCGCTTGGATCTGGCTTCTTTGGAAAACAGGATGAGCATCGGTACGACGAACAACAGGTTTTCCAGAATGAAGGAGGTGCCCTCAAGCGGATCAACGAACAGGGCCCCGAATGCTCCGCGATAAATCAGATCACCGGCGCGGAACAAGAGATAGATCAGAATGAGATACGGTACGAAACCGGTGAGTTTCACCAGGAGCCGCTTCTCCAGGCGCGTTCCAAGGATGGTAGAAGCCGCGAACGATTCCACTACTACGGCAGCGTATCCCATAATCAGCGCGGTGAACAGGAAAAACGCCGGGAGCATCATGGTCTGCCAGAGCGGTGAAAGTTTGTCGCCGGCCGACATCATCATGCTGCCCAGTGAGGACTGATGCAGTGTCGGCAGCAGCACGCCCAGGGCGATGAAAATGAAAATCACTTTTTGTAATCGCTGCCGGAGTTTGCTGGAACCGTATTTCTCCAGGAATGCCGGGGAGATTTCCACGATCAGCACCAGCGTGTATGTGGCCACGCTGAGCGCCACCTCCACCATGATGGAACTGGTGATGTTCGAGTACTGCGGCAGGAACATGTTAATCAGGTTCCAGTACCGGCCGGTATCGATGACAATCGACGCACCGGCGAACAGATAACCCAGAAATGCCGTCAACAGCGCCGATCGCACCAGCGGATCGTATTTGCCTTTATTGAAGATGTAGACCAGCAATGCCATGGCGTATCCGCCGCTGCCTATGGCCGTACCGACTACCACGTCGTAGGCAATCCAGACACCCCAGGGATAGCCGTGGGACAGGTTGGACACCGCGCCGATACCGAAGATGAAGCGCTTCGCCATGAAATAGACACCAATGGCGGCGATGGCCATAATTATTTTGAACGGCGTCGTCATAATCGGCCCGCCCATGGCCACACTCTTGTGCAAATCCGTGTCGGATGAGGTAGTATTCCGAACCCGGATTGTCCGTTTTCCAGATTTATCGTCACTCATTAGTGGCCTCCTCGTCTGAACGGTTGTGATATTTCACGCTCTGATGGGCCGCATAGAGTAATCCCACGAACAGCGCCGCCGGGGCGATCATTCCCCGATACAGCGTGTGCTGTAAACCCGCGGTAACCGATGCATTGGAGTGATCCGGAAGATCAGGGAATCCGAGTTTGCCAAATGGCACTGCCGAGAGTATCAGATACTGGGTACCGCCGCCCTCTTCTTCGCCATACACGTAGTTCACATATTCATGAACCTCGTGAGATGTTGTCTTCCTGGAATCCACCGTACTGACGGGAAAGTCATATTTATCTCCGGGCGTCAATTCCAGGCGTTTGTGAGCTTCGTTCAGCAGTTCATCAACACTCCCATAGATGGATGCGCCGGTGGGACACGCCTCGCAGCAGCCGGGGATTCCGCCTTCGGCGAGCACGTGATTGCAGAGCTGGCACTTCTGTATCTGTCCGAACGGATCGTCGTATTCGAATTTCGGTATTCCATACTGGCACGCGATCTGGCAGTACCGGCAGCCGCAGCAACGCGTCTCATCGTAGCTCACGATGCCAGTGACCGGATCTTTGGTCAATGCCGTCACCGGGCAGACCGATACGCAGTCCGGATCGATGCAGTGCATGCAGTGGCGCTTGATATAGGAAAATCCGTTCTTCTCCCGATCCTTCACAGCGCCGTCACCATCCTTGTACAGTTTAATTTTATTCAGAGTCTTGGAACTGAGATCTTTTGGTGAATCCCAAACCTTCCCGACGTCGAGTTCATCGTTGACGTATGAGGACTCCACCGGCATACTGTTGTTTTCCTTGCAGGCAACTTCACAGGCTTTGCACCCTATGCAAACCGTGGCATCGTACAGAATGCCTACGGCGTCCTGCGACAATGCAGCGCGGGCTTCCGACCGCACGGTTCTGGCCGTGGTCGCAGTTACCGCCCCGGCGGAAATCACCCGGAAGAAGTCTCTTCTTTCAAGTTTCATGGTTGATTCCTTTCGTTGCGGTTATTCATCGGACTGTTCGGCCTGTTCATCCTCAGCATCCTGCTTTCGGAGTTCCTTGGCCATCATGGCCCCCGCTCCGGCGGCCACGCCAGCCGCGCCACCGACTAATGCGGCGGCACCAATGGAAAGCCCGTTACCGCGTTCTTCAGCCACCCTCGGATAAAATGCCGGCGGGACAATCTCCGCCACGCTCGCCTGCTGGTGAAGCGGCTTGGTGAAGGCAACTTCCTCCTCGGTACAGCCGAAGCAGGGATGTCCGGTGCCCACCGGCCAGGCGCCCGAACCGACGTCACCGTAGAGAATCGATGGACAGTTGGCGTGGGTTTCCGGCCCCTTGCAACCCAGCTTGTAGAGGCACCAGCCCTGCCGGTGGCCGGAATCGCCGAACTGCTCGGCGAATCGTCCGGCATCGAAGTGGGCCCGGCGCTCACAATTCTCGTGGATAATTTGTCCGTAGGCGAACTTCGGACGGCCTTTTTTATCGAGTTCAGGGAGCTTTTTCAGGGTGAGATAATGGACGACGGTCTGCGTTAAATTATAGGGACTCGGCGGACATCCCGGCAGGTTGATGACGGGCGTCTTGGCGTCCGGCATTACTTCTGTTACACCCTTGGCGCCTGTGGGATTCGGTCCGGAAGAGGGAATTCCACCCCAGGAGGCACAGGAACCGATGGCGACTGCGGCAGCGGCTTTCGGGAGCGTCTCTTCCAGGATACTGACCGCCGTTTTATTGCCGATCTTGCAATAGATTCCGCCATCTTTGGTGGGAATGGAGCCTTCTACCACCAGCAGAAATTTTCCGGCGTAATTCTCAATGGTCGCCTGTTTGGCAGCTTCCGCCTGGTGACCCGCCGCCGCGAGCAAGGTTTCGGAATAGTCTAAAGAGATAATGTCCAGGACCAAACTCTCCACAGTAGGATGGGTCGCGCGCAACAGACTTTCGGTGCAGCCGGTGCAGTCCTGAAAGTGCAGCCAAATCACCGGCGGTCGCGCCGGATCGGTTACAGCTGCGGCAACCTTATCGGCTAACGTAAACGGAAGTGCCATAGCCGCGGACATTGCGGTGCAAAACTTGATAAACTGGCGCCGGGAGACACCCCGGGCCTCCAGTTCTTCCGTGTGGTGAACGGAAATTCTATCGTGAACTTCTGAGACATTTGGTCTGGCCATGGAGAGCTCCTTCGCGTTGAGTGAAGTTGGCTTTGTTCCGAAACCGGTGTATTACTGCAACTAAACGAATTACGGATCCCGCTTCATCCGGGCAAAACCTCAAGGCGAAAACGGTGCCGATTCAGATATTCGAATCAACGGATACCGATCTGTATCGGAATGCGGCCTGATACCAATGTGCAGCAATCGTCCGGTTTTTCTGTATCTATATCCAAAAATTCTGCTCAGGATGATGCAGAATTTTGAAAGAGCTTTCGCAGGTACGTCTTGCTGTGAACCAGTTCTTTGATGTTTTTACAGTCAAAGTACGTTTGATATACCTGACATGTATAACATTGATCTGAACGACAGATGTCTGGTTTGTTTTCCAACGCCCAGCAGGGGAGTCCGACCTGTTCAAAGGCCTCGCAGTTTTCATATTTTTCCCGGGTGCAATCTTTTTTAATTCCCCAGCACGGGATCATGGAACAAAGCCGCTTTATCCCCTCCAGATTCAGTCCCTTCTCGGTGATCATCCGCCGGATACATTTCAGCTTCTCCACGTCGTTATCGGAGAATCGCCGGTGTCCGGCGGTTGTTTTCCATGTGAGGATCAATCCTTCCCGCTCGTAGAGGCGGATAGTGTGCTCACTTACGTCCAACATTTTTGCCACCACGCCGATGGGATAAAGAGGCTCCAGTGAATTGGATTGCTCAACTGTGTCTTCCATATATTTCTTCGATTTGAAAATAGAACGAAGGTTAGATTTCAAAATATAGATTTACAATTTGTATGCCACGGGATGAGATTTGTGGTTTTCGGACACTCTGACTGGCTGCAAAGCCGCTAAATACGGTTTTCGGAAGGCTTTCTCCGAATAAATCCGGAAAACCCGGATATTGTTTATATTTTCAACACCTCAACTTCACTACTATTAAAAATAAGAACACTTTTTCCGAATTTTTCTCAGATTAAAGAACGATACATTTAATTATTGTAGATTTTTTCAACGTTTTAAATAAGATTATTTAGTCCGAAATATTGACTCAAATTGTTTCGTGATAGAAATTCCGATGACACAGATTATTGTGAGAATTTTATCTCGTCTGCTTAATACATGGATTACTCATCAGCAACAATTTCTGAAGCGTCACACACCAGCCCTGTAGGTGTCTGCCACCCTTCCGACAAGATCTTAGTGACAATCCGGGGCGTCAACCTGGGGCTGTCACCCTCAAGCGATTCCCATAGGGAGAGGTAAACACCGAAACGGGTGCTACCAAAATTCTAGCCTGGATTATTCATAAATTCGAAGAAGAACGAGCGCGCCGTACACTCCAACCTTCCGGGTCGCTGGCTTTTCCCGGAAGGTTACTAGCCTAATAAGCTACCCGCCAGGAAAAACCGAGCTGCCTGGCGGGTAAATCATTGGCTCTCCCCTTTCGGGCCGCCTCTCCTGCCAGGAAGGGGGGCTTCCCTGATTCCGTTCAAATTCATGAATAATCCAGGATAGGATAGTTATCTCGGTTTATGTTGGTCAATTTTTTGAATTTTATGAACTATTCAGGCTAATTAAACGACTTATAGATAATCAGTATTCCCATTGCCATGGTGAGGATGCCGATGATAATCTTCAGGTGGTCTTCATTGGACTTATTGATGGCAAACACGGAAAACGGAACGGAAATCAGCGCCCCGGTGAGCATCGGAATAATTATGCCCAGGTTGATATATCCCCCTTTTAAGAGAAACAGTGTAACTGCGATCAAACAGGTAAACGCCTCGGCAAATGAGGTGATGCCCACTGCAGTTTTCCCCTGCACCCCACTGAGGATCTGCCCGCTGGTGACGAGCGGGCCGTATCCGCCGCCGCTGACTGCCTTGTTGAATGACGCGATACCGGACAGGCTCAACATCTTCCAGTTCCGATAGGCGAGGATCCTGCGGGACAACAAAACAACAAAAAATCCCGACAGTAAAATGATACTGCCGATGACCGGCTTTAAAATGTATGCAGGTAATTGCAGGGCGAAAAGGACGCCGGCAGTTACACCGACTAAACTCCCGCCGGCAAGCAGGAGTGCGGGTTTAAAATCTTTGCCTTTCGGGCCAAAATCGACATTTTTGATCTCGTTATGAAAAAATGAGGCACTGAACCCACTAAGCAATTCCGAAAACAAAATCGTAGGCACAATTTCCGCTGGCTGGTATCCGACAAGCAACAATGTGGGAGTCAAAATCGTGCCATATCCCATCCCCAAACCACTATCAATAAGTTCGCAGGCAAAACAGAGCCCCAACAGCAACATTGTTTCCCTCGGTTTGAATTCACCGTACAGAATTCCGGCAATCACAAAAAATACTATAAGACATCCGATCCACACCATCCCCTTTGACCGATAGCTCATATCTCACTCCCCTTCCATACATTTGGAAGAATACCCTGACATTGTTATGCTGTGTGTAATTTTCCCGGAGAAATATGCTGTAAAATCATCTGTCTCACAACTGTTATTTTTACTAATAACTCTATTTTTTTAAGATGAAATGGGAATTTTTAGAATATTATAATTTTGTAAACTATTTAAACGTTAATAATATTATTTATGTTGATATTATACACAGTCCATCCCTCCCGATTCACTCATAGTACACCAGCTCAAACAATTTCAAATTTTCCCTTTTGCTCTCATCTTTGATTTGTATTTTCAAGAATTGTCAAAAATTTATCTGCGGAGGGAATTGCGATGAAATCGGAAGCCTTACCATCTGCACTTGATCATTTCGAATCAATCGAGTCAAAATTTATCGGAAGCCGTCTCTTCGTTTTTCTTGATTATGACGGGACACTGACACCAATTGTGAACAATCCGGAAGACGCGCAGTTGTCCTCCGAAATGCGACATACATTGAGTGAACTGGCCGAGCTGACTACCGTGGCTATCGTCAGCGGTCGGGATCGCATGGACATCGAAAACTTGATCCGTCTGGAAAACCTGATATATGCAGGAAGTCACGGATTCGATATCTCCGGGCCGGACGGTCTTCAGTTACAATATTCCGGTGGTGAGGCCGCACTTCCCGCTCTGGAGGAGGCTGAAGAATCATTAAAGTCTCAACTCTCCGAAATTTCCGGTGCTCAGGTGGAGCGAAAAAAATATGCCATTGCCGTCCATTACCGGAATGTTGCGGAAGATGATGCTGAGCGGGTTATCGATATTGCCACATCCGAAGCGGAGAGTCATGACACGCTGAAACCAAGTCCCGGTAAAAAGATTTTGGAGCTGAAACCCGCTATCGACTGGGATAAGGGCAAAGCCCTTCTCTGGTTGCAGGATGAACTGGCGTCAGGAACGGGGGACACTGTTCCAATGTATATCGGGGACGACAATACCGACGAAGATGCACTAGCAGTGATACAGGATGAAGGGATCGGAATTTTAGTCGGAAGTCATGGAGCCAGAACTTATGCGAGATACGGATTAAAAAATGTAAAAGAAGTTTACGACTTTCTGCGGTGGTTGAACGAAGCGCTACGGGAATAAGCCGCTTTTGACATCTTTGGGCGGGTTTTCCATCCTTACTGTCAGCGTTGTTATTTCCCCTGGGTAATCTTTGGCAATACTGTTATTGAATTCCGATTCGAGAATTTCAATCTTTCGGGTCTGAGTTACTTCCGCAACCACTTCTTGCTCAAACAGGTTTTGTGCAAAAAAGAGCGCAATAAAGCTGATAACACACGCAATTACCGGCGCCATCACCCAGCCCATGGCAATCCGGCCGAAGACGCGATAGCGGACACCCTGAGCGCCTTTAGCCAGTGCTAACCCGAGCACTGCTCCGATGACGGCCTGCGAACTGGAGAGTGGTACCAGCGGGATGGTCGGCAGCCCATGAGAGGCCAGCCACTGTTCCAATCCCTCGGACGCAAATAAAAACAGAACTACCGACTCGGCCAACACGACGATGAGCGCGGTAATTGGCGTCAGTTTAAACAGATCGTTCCCCACTGTTTTCATCACCTTATCGGAATAGGTATAAATTCCAACACCAATAGCCAGGGCACCCAGCAGAAAGAGTTGTTGGGTTCCGGACAGTGAGATACCGAGTATTTCCATCGACTGAAACGGTGATGCCGGTACAAACACCCCCATCACATTTGCAATATTATTTGCACCCAGACTATACGCACCGAATGCACCGATAACAATGAGGCCAAGCCGGTTGTAGGCATCCCGGCGAACCAGGTGAATTTTGATACGAAAAATGGTCTTCTTTGCGAGAAAAAATAGTCCGAACGAAAACACACCGGCCAGCAGAGGCGATGCCACCCATGCACCCAAAATTTTGGTAAGCGATCCCATATCCGTGGGCCGGCCCGTAAACAGATTCCAGCCAATAATGGCTCCGACAATAGCCTGGGTGGTAGAAACCGGGATGCTTAACCGGGTCATCCAGGTGACGGCAACCGCCGCCGCGACAGCAACGGTAAACGAACCGGCCAAGGCATTCACGGCTCCCAGCCGACCGAGCGTTTCTGTGGCGCCGGCACCGCTGAATACCGCTCCAAGGATCACGAAAATTGCGGCAACAATAGCGGCAACCTTAAACTTGACCATCCGGGTTGCCACGGCAGTACCAAAGATGTTTGCAGCACTGTTGGCACCAAGTGACCATCCCAGAAAAAGTCCGCCCAGCAGATAGAACCAGATCATAACGACAGTGTGAAAGTGTTCATGTGTTCAAGTATTCAAGTTAAAAAATGTGTTACAGTGTTAATGTGTTATAGTGTTATAGTTAAAAACGGTCATGCGTCTGGAGTCCTCAGGGCAGTGTCTGTTTCCCCGGATTCGTATTGCACACGTAGCAATACGTGTCCCCCTCCTGTACCTCATATACTCAGCTTGATGGCAGCGATACCCAAACGATCACTCACGACTTCCGCGGTATCGGAGATGCCTTCGATTTTGACGATAAAATCCCGGATGTGCATTTTCTCTGCCAATTCGGGTATCTCATCGGACTGAAATATCGCCCTTTTGATCTTGTCAGCGATTTTATCTGCTTCCTTTTCGTAGAACAGCACTTTGTTGATACTGTCCCGAACACGACTCACCTCTTTGAAATAAGCACGGATAGCAGAGACAATTTCATCAGATGCCGAGACCGAAGCATCTGCCAGATTACGGATCTGCTGATGGTATTTCTCCGGGAAAGACGGCTGCTCCACAGAAAATTGCATCAGGGATTCAGCCGTCACGTTGATGACTTCATCGGTATTTTCGATGATCCCAAGTACATCTCCGCGGTGTTCCGGAATTAACGTGTGTTCATATAACATATTTTCGATATCCCGGCGCAGGGTATCCGCTTCGCTTTCCAGGTCATCCAGGTCATCCAGGTGCTCCTGAAACGCCTTCCGATCCTCTGTGAGGTAATATTTGATCCCTTCCTTAAACAGTAATCCACCCCGGATGACGAAATCCAGGTAGCTCTCGATCCCTGATTCAAGCTGTTTGGATTTTTTAAAGAGAATCGGCATGGAGTCCTCCTTCCGGCTCACGGTTATTATTTCTCAAAGTTACGTGAAATCCGGGTAATAATCAGATGAAGAATGAAACAGTATGAATATTGAATCACAAATTTCGAATGTGAGATCTCGAAGTTTCAATTCACTCCTTCAGCAGAAGACCGATACTTCAACGGTTGGACTTGGACACTCATCATTTGTTTCTTTCTCACTCCCACGCTTCCGGCAGCACGGTATTCTCAAAAATATCGCTGGCCTGATCCCGGAGATATTCAGGGCCCTGGTCTTGATACCGTTCGGACATGTGTATGAGTACCAGCTGTCCGGCATCCGATTGCCGCGCAATTTCGGCTGCTTGCTTTGATGTCAGATGGTAATTTTGTGCGGCTAATTCTTCGTCCTCAGCAGCATAGGTACTTTCGCAGATCAGCGTATCCACCCCGGCAATCAGACGAACCAATTTTTCTGTGGATTCTCCTTCAAAGACGCAATCAGTGACATAGGCAATAGTTGCGCCCTCTTTCTTTCTGAGCAAGATTTCCCGGAGTTCCCCCAGCGTTCGTTCTTTCCCGCCGGATTCTATTTTTTCGGCATCATCTCTGGAGAAATCTTTCACTTCTTCCAGCCATTCCCCGGGTTGCAACTGAAGGGTGTCGAGTGCATTTTTGTCAATATTCCATCGCGGTGGCTCTTCTACATAGTAGGCAATTGACGGTGTCCTGTGCGACAGATGGACTGCGTGAACCGTGAAGCTACTCTCATCGATAATCGCGGAATCGAACTGTTTGGATTCCATCGGATGCGGACGGCGAAATTCTTCTCTGGCATAAAATTCTGTTGGGTACAGAGAATCTGCAGCGATATCGGTCACGCGCCAGACGGTTGGACTGTCTCCGATCAAATCCCAGGAGACTCCCTGTAATCGGTGGCCGATGATGTCGGCTGCGCCTTCCGGGCCCCATACCCGCACCGGGTTCGACTCCCGGTTATAGTTCATCCGGAGGAACCGATCGAACCCGGCGATATGATCCAGGTGAAAGTGAGAAAAGCAGAGATGATCTATTACCATAATCTCTGATGGTCGAAAAGCATTCAGGCAGCCACCTCCGCAATCAAAAAGGAGATGACGGCGCATTTCCCCTGAATCTACCTCTGCGAACAACGCATTATCCCCAAACGGTTCACCCAACACCCGAAAATTGATACTCATGCTTCTACAGCGCCTTTCAGCTTGTCATTTCATTAACATTCTGAGCGGAAAATTACAGAATGTCCAGTAAATGTTCAGGAAAAGTACAATTTATCAATAAATAATTCCCTTAATAGTTGATGTTCGACCCAAACTCTCGTATTTTTTTCAGATGGAATTTTGAACAGTATAAACAAGGAGGAGGAACAATGCCAAATGTAGCAATTAACGGTATGGGACGGATTGGCCGTGCCCTGCTGAAAAACCTGTTGGACAAGCCGGAATTTGACGTCGTTGCTGTCAACGATATCGCCGATATTGAGAATATCGCTTATCTGTTGAAGTTCGATTCTGTTTATGGTCGGCTTGGCAAATCCGTGGAAACGGGCGACAAAAAACTGATTATCGATGGTGAATCATTTGACTATCTGAGCGAGAGGGACCCGGGTGATCTGCCATGGGCCGACAAAAATGTAGATCTGGTATTCGAATGTACCGGTCTGTTCACTACGAAGAAGGCCTCATCGGCGCATGTGGATGCCGGCGCGAAACATGTTATTATGTCCGCTCCCGCCAAAGATGAAGACACGGCTATGGTCGTCCATGGCGTGAATTCCGAAGCCGGTGACGGGCAGAATGTCATCTCGTGCGCCAGCTGCACAACTAACTGTATTTCGCCGGTCGTTGAAGTCCTGGATCGTCATTTCGGCGTAGAGAAAGCCACAATGACGACTATCCACGCTTACACGTCGAGCCAGGCAATCGTTGACGGTCCGCACAAAAAGTTCCGTCGCGGTCGTGCAGGTGCTGTGAACTTTGTTCCGACATCAACCGGTGCCGCCATTGCAACTACCAAGGCGCTGCCACAGTTGAAGGGCAAATTCGATGGCGCCGCAATTCGCGGTCCGATCCCCGTTGGCTCTATCGCCGATATCGTGTTCCAGCTCAGCAAAGATGTCACGGTTGAGGAAATCAACGATGTCTTTGCCAAAGAAGCCGAATCCGACCGTTACAAAGGAGTACTCGGGGCTTCCGATGAGCATCTGGTTTCCTCAGATATTCTGAAGGATTCCCGCGCATCAATCGTTGACCTGACCATGACTCAGGTTGTGGGTGGCGATCTGGTAAAGGTGATGTCCTGGTACGATAACGAATGGGGTTACGTAAACCAGATGATCCGGGAAGCGTCACGGATTTTGTCCGTATAAACTCTCGGAGCAATTGACGTTTCATCTTCAAAGACGAGGATGAACAAAAAAAGGCGGCTCGGATGAGTCGCCTTTTTTGTTGCAGGTATTAACCTGCCCGGAAAGTAATTGTGAAATGTCACTCGCCGCGACGAAGTGTGACATGAGATAGAACAGTAAATAATCGTTTGCCTGGAACCACCGGACACTAATATTGATTTGTGAAAGGTGGCTCCGATTTAGTTGGTATTCCCCTCTTTAGAGGATATTATGTATATGTCACCTTCGTGATATCTTGCTTTTTAACGAAAGGTGTTTCAGAACACATTTTTTAACCTGAGACAACACAACTCCATCCCTCCCGTAGGGAACCCCTTTGGGTCTGGCCCCTTCCTCTTTGAAAGAGGAAGGGGAACGCGTCTCCACACCTTCGATATCGTGTCTCTCTCTTCCGAAGAGAGCGAGAACAAGTAGGTGAGTTGTGTTGTTTATTTATTAGTGCCGCTGAAAAAAGAGTGCCTTGGAATGATTTATTAGCCGCGCAATCTTCACAGGGGCGGAATTTCGCGCCGGAAGTATATCACCAGCTTTCTTAAAACGGCTAAAGCCGTTACTACCAACAGCTCAGGCCAGAATTATAAATGGAGAATACTTTAGACTGGGGACAATGGATACACGACTCTCGACACCCTGGACCATAACACGTGAACACTGTTTTTCCTTATACCTTATACCCTAATACCCCTATACCTTTTACCTTATTCCCCATCCCCTTTCACTGGTGGTTCTTCGATTTCCGTCAGGTCTTTGGCGTCCCGGCCATCCTCATCAAAATCTTCCGGAACAATGCCCAGACGCTTGGCACGTTTGACCCATTCCTGCCGGGCCAGCACCTGCATATCCTCCACAGAATCTGCCTCGTCAACAATTTCCATTCCCAGCAGAGTCTCTACCACATCTTCCATGGAAACCACGCCAGCAGTACCACCGAACTCGTCCACAACCAGTGCGATATGTTCCAGGTTGTCCAGCAGGCGCTCAAACAGTTCCGGCAGCGGCATCATCTCCGGTACGACAATCATCTCCCGTTTAAATTCTCCCAGTGGAAGGTCTTCTTCATCCCGGGCCGCATGGAGCAAAATTTCATCCTTGAGCACGTAATCGGTGATGTCATCCCGGCTTTCGGCATAGACCGGAATCCGGGAAAACCGCAGTTGGTCATGCTCATCCACCATTTCACCGACGGTCATCGATTCCGGCAGCGCAAACAAAACAATCCGTGGCGTCATCACATCTTTCACCCGCACCGATCGGAACCGAAACAGGTTCTTCAGAATCCTGGATTCCTCCTCGTCGAATAACCCTTCCTCCTCCCCCATCTTCGCCAAGGCGGTAAACTCCTCCCGGCTCATCGACGTTTCCCCGGAATCGCTGGACAGTAGGGCCGTAATCCCCTGGGACACCTTTACCAACGGCAGTAGCACCCAGATGATGGGGATGAGCGTCCGGACCACAGCGGGCGTTAATTTCCGCCAGTACACGGCGCCGATGGTCTTTGGGATAATCTCTGACAGCACCAGTATTAACAGGGTAAGAATCGCAGAAAAGATCCCCACATAGGCGTTCCCGAAAACGATGGCGGCCTGCGCACCTGCGCCGGCAGCGCCAACAGTGTGGGCAATAGTGTTCAGACTTAATATTGCCGATAATGGTCGGTCGATATTTTCCTTTAAATCCCGGAGTCTATCGGCGACGGCGTGTTGTTTCTGTTCCATAGAAGCCATATACGATGGCGTCACACTTAGCAGGACCGCCTCCATGACCGAGCAGAGAAAGGAGACACCAAGCGCCAGCAGGACGTATATTATAAGAAGAGTCATGAACAGTTCGCGTGGGATCGTATTTTTTTATCCGGATTCATGGCATTCCATTGAAAATAGGAAACTCAGAGATGAGTATTAATTAATATTTTTGGGCTTTTTCAAATCTTGCAGCATACGTTTTCCCGTACTTTCTCCCGATATTGGAAAATCGAAACCGGGTACTGTAATTCTAATCTGCTGTCTTTACCCACTTTTCCTTTATGGGCTTGTGTGGACTTGTATGTTTCACCAGAATCATCTCAGATGAGGTAGAATAGTCGGAATTAACACCTGCATCACAAGGCTTTATGGGGAAAACCACTATTTTATACGCATTTCAATATCAGTAAAACTAATTCTTTTAAACACTTTTTTTGATAACCTCGATAAGTTACCTACAGGAGAGGTGAGAAAAAAATCCGGCGATGAAAACTGGTATAAAAACGCAAGTAGTACACTTCAGGTGAGAACTAAAACGGTATCTTATTTACCCGTTTTTTCTTGATATCCCATAGAGATCCCTCTGGGGAAAAAATCAAGCCCCAACGGGATCCCCATGGGGAAAACTCAGAACTCGCACGCGTATGCTAAAAATTGCCTTTCATAAAAAGTATCCTGTATGGAATTCATCTGATCAAATTTTATGTGGGTGCTCAGACACTGAGTTTCCGTTAAAAATATATCCAAACCGTTTCGCGCCTTTTAGTATCCAAGTGTACCACGCGAGTACCTTGATGCAAAACAGGGGGCTTGAAATCAAGCCCCCTGTTACATTCTACCTGGTCGTGAAAATCAATTATTCTCCCGCCGGTGGTTCCTCAGTTCCGTATTTTTCCACGTATGCCTGCGCACCGATCGACAGGTCATCCAGAGATTTCTTCTCGTTTTTATACTCCTGCACTTCCCTGAGCATGGCCTGGTACTTATCCGGATGCTTCTCCCGCCATTCCTCCAACGTCATCTCACCATTGAGCCATATCATACTCATAGGATATTCGTCCGGATGGAAGATCGTGAAGAAGAAGTGCCAAATCACAATAGCCAGAGTGGCCAGAATAGCTTCATAATAATGGATGGTCTCGGACACCTTAATCAGCCACTGCGGCGTATTTTCGCCCAGCATGGTCGGGAACCAAAGAATGAGCCCGGTAGCGGCCATTACCGCTGTCCCCCATATCAGCGCCCAATATTCGGCTTTTTGGGTATAATCGTAGTGTCCATACGAAGGAGGTGTCGGGCGTTTGCCAAAATAGTATTTCATCGCCTGCCAGAACTCCTTCACATCCCTGATACCGAACATCAGTTCCCGGATCTCTTCCCGGCCGCGTTTTGTGAATATCAGGAAATAGAGATGGTACAGTGACAGTGCGATCATAACTACGGCTGCCACCCGGTGAGTTGTTCCCCGGACAGCTTCGTTTATACCGATACTGCTAAAGAGTTGTACCCACCCGGCTTCCGGAAACTTGAGCATAAATCCGGTGATGACCAGCAAGGTAAACGAAATAAACAGAAGCCAGTGCTGATTCATTTCATTACTGGTCATCCGGGTAATGGTCGCTTCTTTCTTCTCATGGCGATATTTTTGCCGGGTTTTCTTAATCCAGATGATCAGGTTATGAAAAAACATGCCGCCGATGACCAGAATGATCAAGGCAATGTAAATCCATTTCACGATATCTTGAACCGGGAACCGCCCCAGCATCACGGATTCGTGGGTATAGGACATACCGAACTGGGTCGTGGCACCTTCGTGACAATCGCCGCAGGTTTCGGCAATGTTCGAGCGGGCAATAGATGATTCTGGATCGTCCTGGGGGAGGATCAAATGGGCGTTGTGACAATCAGCACAGCTAGCCGCATCTTCCGCCCCTCTCAGCACGGCCAACCCGTGATAACTATCCTGGTAGGTACTGACCTGATTGGCCGCACCAAAACCGTATTTTGCCGCCAAATCCGGATCATTATGGCAATCGGCACACGTCTGCTCAGCCTGGCGCTTTTTACTGACACGTGACCCTTCCGTCTCCGTCCGTTGGATGGAGTGTTCTCCATGACAGTCGGTACAGGATGGCGCTTCCCAGTTCCCGTCCGACAGTGATTCGCCATGAATACTTTGTTCGAATTTCGAATAAATTTCCGAATGGCACTGTCCGCACGTCTCCGGAACGTTCATCTTGTGCATTGTTGATTCGATATTCCGGCCGGCCAGAATTTTATGCGAACCGTGACAATCGCTGCAGGATGCCGCCTCCAAATTCCCCTGATCGATGAGCTCCCGGCCATGGACGGTGGTTTTATACATCTCCACTGCTTCCGGCTGCGGGATATCGTATTCCTCGATCAACTCTTCATTTTCATGGCATTTGGCACAGGTTTCCCATTCATTGGATCGGCTGACCGTTGACAGACTGTCTGAAGGCGGGTAGACATAGTGGGCGGTATGGCAACTAGAACAGGTCGCGGCATCTTCGTGGCCGGCCTGGACGGAGAGGCCATGGCTGCTATTCTGCCACTGTTCCTGCGTATCGTAATGGCACATGCCACAATCGACATCAGCCGGATCTTCCGGATGGGGAAATTCGGTGATGTCAGAGTGACAACTCACGCACCCGCCCATTTCAGCATGGGTCGAACCGCCATATTTCTCGCTATCAACAACCAGCGATTCATATTCTTCGACACCCATGGATTCCATCATCGAAGCATCGCCGTGACACATCAAACATTCGTCATCAGTCTGTCCGAAAAGGGGAACAGCCAGGAATAGTAGTCCCAGAATTAGTACTCGTCGGGGTAACATTCGTCTTGTCTCGCTTCTGTATATAAAAGATGCCACCCCGTTAAGACGGGATGGCATCAAAAGTGTTTCAGATTCTACCTTCGCACCTATCCCTGATTTTGCGGGTTCGGATGCGCGATCTTTTTGTACGATTCTTCGTAATTAAATCCGTCAAACGTCGGGCTTTCGTCGTTGTGGCACTGGATGCAAGTCTCTTCATCCGGATATTCCAGCCCGTGTACCGCAGCCTCCATGGTGCCCTTTGAAATACCCATCATCACCGGCATCTTCCAGTAATCACTCCCCGGGCCATGGCAAGATTCACAACTTACGCCCTCGGTCATGTCATATTTTTCGACCTTTCGGTCATCGGATGCTTCGTATCCGGTCACATGACATTTTAAACATTCGGGCGCTTCCTGGGGGTTATCAATTCCTTCAGGCGCAGCTTCCTTGGCCGCTTCGGTTCCGAGAGTTTTGTAGGCATTTGAATGCGGTGAAGACATCCACTGCTTATACTGTGCCCCTTTTGCCGGAGACATATGACACGGCATACATTTCTTTGCACCTACATATTTGAACTGGTTCGCGTCCGTTTCCGCATCATCCTGCGCAAAAACCATACTTCCCAGCACAAACACAGACAGTGCAAATACACCAATTGCTCTGAACTTTTTGCCCATTGATATTAGCTCCTTTCGTCTCATGTATTCAGATAAAATGACTGGATATGAAATCCAATATTAATATGTCCACTGCATTTCTTCAAATTCGCCGTTCACCATATGGCAAACCGCCGTACAGGTTCCTTCTTCCCTATCCCAGGAATTCATAAACGTTGAGTTAATCTCAGCAACCCCATCGCCGTCGATATGGGTATCCTCGTCAAAATGATCTACATCATCGGCATGGCACCCGATACAGGTTAAGCCTTTATCCAAATGGAATTGATGCAGACCGACGCCTGCATACACCGGTCCGGTTTCGCCGCGGAGTGCCGGCGGCGGTGCGATGTCCTGCTTGGTCAGCTCGCCCTCGGCGTCAAAATCACCGTGGCAGGTATTACAGGCTTCAGGTCCTGCCTCCCGAGTATGGCAGGTGGTGCAATCTTCCGTTATCTCGTTGCCAGTGTAATCCGATCCGTGGCAATACGTACAGGTTTCAATTTCCCAGCCTAGTTGCTGAACACGAACATTATGCGTCGCTTTCTGCTCTACCTGACCGGAATTGTGACAATCAGTACAGGCCACGCCGCTTTCGCCCCCTTCATCCAGAGTTTCACCGTGGCAGGTCATACAGTTATCTATACCGTGATTCGCGGCAACTTTCTCGCCGTGAAACACCTCTGAGTTTACGTCATTCCATCCCTGGGGATGCGTTGCAATATCGGTGGGAGATTTCTCTTCGCTGCAGGATAATACCACAGCCACACAGAGGATCCCCGCAATCGCAATCCTAAGAAACCGAAAAATCTTCATGAAGAGCCCTCTCATTCTAATTACTATGGCATTCCAGGCAGGTAGGATCGTCTGCCGGATTCGTGTGGCATGATGCGCAATTATCTATATCCATGGTGGCTTCCTCCGCGTGACGGCCTCCGCCTGCTTTCGTTGCCCAACTCGGTACCGAGTGTGTAATCGGCATCACCAGATTGGCCTGATGGCAATCCGCACAAAATTGTTTGCTCTCGTGGCATGTGCTACAATCCGTGGATTGCCGGCGTGCTTCAATCCCGTGCGTATACTCCCAGTTCGTGGGATGGGTCTGCTGCACCACATTATCGCCAAAATGGCAATCCTGGCAGAACGATTCCTCTACGTGACAGGTAGCGCACTCTCCCCGGTTTCCGGTACTGCTCACCTTCATACCGTGATAATTTTCCCAGGTCGCGGTATGGGTTTTCGGCGTTAACCGCTCTTCCGGACCGTGGCACATTCCACAATCTTCCGGCACCTGCTTCACATCCTCCATATGGCAGGAATAGCAGTCGTTCATCGTTGGCAGATGATCAGCTGTAATTGCCTCATCCTCGAGAATACCTTCATGGCATGAACTGCACTCAATTTCCTCATCTACCGCGTGGCGCTTGTGCGAAAAAATTGTCTGATAATCTGTGATACGCTTGAGATTTGTCGGTGGAGTCACCGCATCGCCATGGCACATGGTGCAGGTTTCTGCGTTGGGGAGTAAATCATCAGTGCCGGTGGTGCTTTCGGTGGCACTCATATGACATGTAGAGCAGTCGCCGAGTCCCATTTCGTTATGGTACTTATGCGAAAATTCAAAATTCGTTGTATCGCCATCGGAGGCGCCGAAGACAAGCGTCAACGGGAAAAGTACCAGCAAGCAAACCTGTACAAGAATTTTCATATGCGCTTTCACCTTCCTAGAACTGGTAACTGAGTTCACCCAACAGCCGGACGTCATTGGAATATTGCGGATTGGTTAAATAATACAGCCGCAGGCCCGTTGTTAAGGCATTCCCAAACCGATACCGTGCAAAAACATTGGAACCGAACGCATTGAGCGGTTCTTCATACGTTTCGTTAAAGACATAATCAAAGTAATCAACGCCAGCGCCCACTAACAGACTTTTTCCGAAGCGATGCTGGATGCTGCCGTAAGCGTTCCATTCTTCTGATGTGCCATCCTCGTTGGCCGCATAGACTACTCCGGCTGTCCAGTCGGAGGCAACCCATCCCAATTTGTATCGCCGGATGGTTTCATCCGTCATCATCCGGGTAAAATATTCCAGAGAAAGACTTCCGGTACGAGTCAGAAACCAATCAAATCCCGCCCTGACATTCGTATAAGGCTCGACGGCAAACTGCCAGTACCATTCCGGCAGGTCGAAATTCGGATCCCGGTATTTATATGCGGCGGAAACCGAGAAATTTTCACCGAACTGACGCCGGAGCTGTCCCTCTGCCTCCTGTACAAAATTTTGTGTGATATTATATTTAAAAAATCCGTACAAATTTATTCCCCAGAGATCGGCATAGCGTCCGTCCATTCCAGCGAAATTTAAAATCCGTCCCTGGCTCACCTGCTGATATCCGGACGCCCGAAGCGTGGAGTTCTCATTCCCGGTGTACCGTAGTCCCATGTAATATCCGTGCTCATCTTCCGGGTTCTCGATTAAACCGGCCCGATCGTACGGAGTGTACAGTCCCCAAATGCCTTCAATCGACCAGTGCGGCATCACCTGCCAATCCAGGCTGAGTCCATCAATTGCCCGCCGGATCATCTTGTTATAGGGATATTGCCGGCCAACCATCACTCCAATATTTTGGGTGACAGCCCAGTCGGCATACGCATAGTACAGATGCGTATTCCCGATACTTTCCTGAAAATAGTCTGCGCGTCTCAGTGCTGTTTTTAATGCAAAATTTTCTGATGGTTCATACTGTAACAGGATACGATTATACAGACGCATTTGCTGTTCTGTTGCCCCGTCATCGGCCCCCCGTTCCTGGGTTGTAAACTTTCCGATATACGCACCGGAAAACCCGGATTGGGCCTGCCCGATTATAGGCAGCAACACCAGCAGCGCCAACACGAATACAAGTCCGTTCTTTCTCATAATTGTCCTCAAATCGTAGTCCCGGATTCCTGTTTACTTATCCTGCCATGGAATTTGTTATTCGTCATCCAAATTAAATTTTAGGGGGGCTCTTAAAAGTGCTGCCCCCCTAAAATTCTTATTTCTCGTTCACTCAGAAACTACAGTATGCCGCTATTGCATCGCTGTGGTAATCCGGTCGGCTGCACCAAGAGTGGTGGCTTTTCCTCCAACCAGCAATCCGCCATCATCAAATGCGTTTGGATCGTAATACAGCACACTCTGCTGCAGCAACTGAATGACATACGCCGGATTATGGATACCCGTGCTTCCGTCGTCATACGCATAGAAGAGGTTGAAACCCCCTTTACGAAGTTCAACGGCACCAGACTCGGTACTGTCTGTGTAGGTATTGTTAATGGAATCCATAACCGTGGTCAGGAAACCGTCAGCGTTCGGGTCAGGATTGTCAAGATATTTCCCGCCGTTATTCGCGTTGTCATATTCCACCAGTTTGACGGCCAGCAGATGGATCAGACCTTCCACTTCATCCTGAACGGGTTCGATGGAATTGTCGTTATCGAAATCGTTCTTGGCCTGAATATCTCTGAAGGAATCGGTGATATCCGATCCGTGACACTGGCTACAGGATTCGACACGCGGTTCAAATGTATGTCCCACATTGGCGAAGTCCGTCGTCTCATCATATTCGGTCATGTAGACGTGACATGCTGCACAAGCGTCTTCCACCAGACCGTGACCGGTGCTGGCGAACTGAAAATCAGGTGCAACTTCTTCATAACCAGTGGTTCCGTAAACAACATCACCCTGGGTCGAACCGTGCGGCCCAAAGTGTTCGTCGCCTGCCGGAATCTGTTCTTCGCCATCATGACGTGCATGGTGACACTGAACACAGAGCTGACCTGCGCCGCCTTCATCGGCAACTTCACCGCCGAGGAATTCGTACGACGCAACCGTTCTCAACTGTCCGACATTGTCGCTATTGTGTGAATCATGGCAAACACCACACGTGATGCCCATCTTGTTTTCGGCGTTTGCATACAGATCGGTGTATTCATCGTCAAACGCTTCGACAAAACCGGTTCCGCTATGGCACGGCTGGCAGTACGAACGTGCACCAGCTCCATGAGCAGCGGTAGCCGGATCAAAGTTGTGAGCCGATTCTGTCCACTGTTCATGATACGGATGGTGCCCGCCTTCATGACAGACCGCACAGGTTTCTTCAGCTAAAATTGCTTCCTGGCTTGTGATGTTATCAGCGGATGGACCGCTAATGTGGTCACTACCGGGTCCGTGACAGCTTTCACACTGCACATCAACGAACTTCGCTGTCGGTACTTCATCGTAGCCGGAATTGCCGTCGGTATCCACCTGATTAACTGTATGGCACGGTTCGCAATACGGTGCGGGATGCCCACTGCTCTGCAGGCTGGCCCACGCATCGGCATGGCCCGTTTCAGCCCAATCCGTGTGCGTATCGCCATGACACTGGCCACAAGCTTCATCGCCGACATAGTAGACATCTGCGGAAGGTGCATATTCGTTTACACCCAGATCCCGCATACCGATGGCGATATTTTCTCCGTCGGTGGCGTGGACAGTCACCCGATAAACGCCATCTTCCGCCGGCGCTTTCCAGGTCACGGTATCACCTTCACTGACGTGTCCTACGAATTCGCCGTTCGCCGCAAACCATTTCAGTTCAATGGATGCCGCGTCGACTTCTTCATCGGTTTCGAGTGTTGCTGTCAGCGTTACCGTCTTACCCTGGGTAACCATGGTATCAGACGCAACAACTTCGGTGACTTTGATGGCCGGTTCAGCTTCAACGATCTTCTCTTTTTCACAGCTGACCAGACCTGCAACCACAAAACCGAGTGCGAGAATTAAAATTAGAGGCAACCTTTTCATTAAAAATCCCCCTTCAAATTGAAAAGATACAAAATTGCCAGAAATCGGATTCCAAACATCAATGGTCAGAACCGATCTCCGGCAAAAATTGGTTGCATTCTTCGAGAGCAACAGCAAGTCTGCCGCCAACAATCCAATATTTGACTGTACTGTTGTCTTCTCATTACGCAATATAATGTTTCAAATAATGTGCCAAGGGCAGAATTCGCAGAACCCCTGTGGGTTCTTATCTTTTTAGGCAGAATTGTTGAAAATATCAACACTATTTTTTACAAATAGGAAATCGGTTTCAAACTTTTCTCAATAATTGGACTTCTTTCCCCTACGTTGACTAATTCAACGAAAATCCGTGACATCACAACAGGGAAAGTAAATTTTTTCAACGAAATCCGATTGATGCTCATTTCCGGGAAAGTCACCCTTTTCGCGTATAAAATATCGCGATAGCCATCAGGCCGGCTCCGATGGCCACAAAGGAGAAAACCCGATAAATCGGCTCAAGTGCGGCCAAATCAATAATAAAGATCCGGAATACAGGTGCAACGATGCTGCTGAAACCAATCCACTTATAATATCGCAGATCCAATACATATCCCACGGCCATGATACCGGCGGACACAATAAACCAAAACATACTCACGTAACCTGGCGGTAAAAGGAGGGCTAAACCGTAAACAAGCATAGCATATCCCGTAAACACGTATATGTAATGGAAGAAAACCGGGGTCTTTTTAATCCGCACCGTTCCTACAGTCAGCAAGCGTTCGCTGAAAAATGCAACAATGGCAAAATGGACATTCACCATCCCTGATTCCGCCGGTACGAACAGATAGGCAAGGAGAACAATCAAATAAATTCCCATATTCGCCCAGATGATTATACCGGATTTGAACCAAATCGCTGTCCCGATAACAATCGCACTTTGCCATACTAAATACAGGAAAATATCGGGAGCTTCGGCTGCGGATAGTATACCGATAGTTAACGCAATGTAACTAAAGCTCGCATAGAAAGAGGTCGAATACTTACTCTGTCGGATTGTCCAGTGAGCTGTGGCGATAGCAAACAGCACTCCAGCAAAAACAAAATTCCAGAACGCTAAATTCTGATGAAAAAAGTGAAAGGTCACTAGCAGCGCCACGAGATAAAATCCACTGGAATTTACGGTAGTAAGGGCAATCCGGGTTACACGGGTTAGATACTCATTGACCCGGGGACGGAAACTGACCAAGGTGAAAACAATCAGTGTAGCCACGAGGTACACTAGCATCCAGTCATGCCGGGGGAGTAATTGAATCTCTTTTCCGAGAATGGGGTTATTTAAGAGATATATCAAGAATGATACATAGGTAAAACCTATGCTAGCAATTCCAAATATCTGCCAATGTTTGATCGAAAAGAGTAGTGCTGCCACAACAGCTGTTGCCACAATCAGGATAAGTGCAAAATGATGAGTATCACTCAACAATGCCGTTAAGAAGCCAAGAAGTACCGGCATAAACGCTAATAACTGTGAATCCTTTTGCCAGGTAATCCGGAGCTGGATGCCAAGAATGATTAACAAGAGCGTAAGGGCGATCGCCTTATTCGATATAATTGGCTCCGCATGGAAAAAATGGAGTCGCAGGGTCACATAGTACAATAAGAGCAAACTGCCCGGAAAAAGGATCTCCGACAAAAAGGTGAACCGCTTTTGCATCAGCCGGGAAAGGCCAAAGATCAAAAACGTGATCCCGTAACCTGTGACTGCTTGCCAAAATGGACGGAACTCGGTAAACGTATAGCTGATCAGAAAAATAAGTCCTAATATGAAGATTACGATCCCGGCCTGGGCAAACCAATATTCTCCGATACGCTGTTCAAGACTAATTTTAGGGGCGGAAGGCGTCCCGGCCAAAGCCTCCGCTTCCGTTGATCTCGGTTGTTCAGGAGTTGTTATCTGCCCTGGCCTGAATCCTGCGGCTCGTTCAAGCCGGCGGACGCGCTCATGCACCTTTTCCACCATCGTACGGAGGGTGGAGAGTTCACGAGCCAGATCCTGATAATCCGGTGCGTCGTCGCCCATGTTTCCTTCATTGTTATTGCCGGTTCGGCTCTTGAGCCGGCATTTTAGAAATGCAGAACAATGCGAGTCCCGGAATCCCGGGTCTATTTAAAATTAATCGGAAGGTTTTTGCTGTTCCATATGTCGTATCTTCAGATAAAGTGCAATCACAACGAGTGTGATGACCAGAGTAAAAATCCCCAACCCTTTTCGTCGGTAGTAAAATTCATCAATAAGCTCCCTGGCTGAACGGATAATTTCTTGTCCCACGGACAGCCCTTCATTTTCTATCTCCTCAACCCTGGATACGTCAAAACTGTGGATCATTGTACGGGTTTGAATCAATGACTGGCGAACTTCCCGCAGGGAATACTCCAGATCGCTGACCCCCATATCTTTCTCTTCAGCTCGCTGAATCATGACTTCAGCCGAATCGTAGACCATTTTCAGGGAGTCGATAGACTCAGACATGGCTGCCGCCATTTTATAGCCGCTGTCTCCTTCGCCGTGACAATTCAGGCAGACAGATTCCTCCCCGGTGCCAATCATCGCATCGGTGGGATGTTGGACCCCGTGATTTCCATGGCACGTTTCGCACTCAGGCAGATCCATCATGTCGAAGATCGGCTCATGCTTACTTTCCTGAAACAGATCCATATTATTGATATGGCATGTTCCGCACACCCGGGATATGGAAACTATCCCCGGAGGAGTAGCGCCGTGATTTCCGTGACAGTCATTACATGCCGGCGCACCGATATCCTTGTTCTCGAGAAGTGCTTGCCCGTGCACACTCCCGGCGAATTCTTCGTACTGGTCCGTTGGAATATTGTATTCAGCCATGTACTGTGAATTGCCGTGGCAGGTGTTGCATGTTTCCGGGACCCGTGTTGGATATACCGGCGAGCGGGGATCGTCTACCGGCAGCACACCATGGGCACCGTGACAGCTCGCGCACTCAGCAACTTTCGCATCCCCCTCCCGGAGTTTCTCTCCGTGACGACTCGTCCAGTATTTCGCGAGCTGGTCGACCGCCAATCCCGGATCAAACTGGCGCATATATTCCGGATCAGCATGACACGATCCACAAAGATCCGGAATTTCCGCGGGATCGGGTTTCCCGCGAAATCTTGTTTCCGGCGCCTTCGCTGCCTCAAAATCCATCGTAGTCGGATCCCCGCCATGACAATCGGCACAGGTCACATCCTTCTGGGCATGGATATCCTGGGATTGCGCATGGACGATACTATCGTAGGGCGCCCCCATCATCTCATGACAGTCAGCGCAGGTATTTATTTCTTCCTCCTGTTGACCGGAAGCGATTGATACAAATAACAGGCTCAATACAGTGACAATGAGTATTCGTTTCATGAGAGCGTATATCCTAAAATTGTCATGACGAGAATGAAGATGACGACAATTATTCCTATGTACGTTAACAGTTTCGATTTATGTCCCCGCTGGGAGGAGCGATCGAAAAACGGAATCAAAATCCAAAAAATACCTGCGATAGCAAACGCCATGACGCCAACGGTTTCTCCTTCGAGCCCAGCGATGTGTGCGGGCAACATCTTGAGCGTTTGGAACATAAACATAAAATACCATTCCGGGCGGATGCCCGCTGGCGCTGGAACGAAGGGATCAGCCTTTGCTCCGAGCTCCCAGGGAAAGAAGACGGCCAGGATGGCCAGTACGTTGAGCACGATGAGCCAGATAAGAAGATCCCGCAAAACAAAATTCGGAAAAAACGGCATCGTTTTCAGCTCTTCCTCTTTGGCACCGATGGGCTTACTCATACCCTGGACCTGGACAAACGCAAGATGTATAACTAGGAAGAGAGTAAAAATTCCCGGAAACAGCGCTACATGAAATCCGAAAAAGCGTGAAAGCGTAGCCCCGGTCACGTCGCTCCCGCCGCGTAACAGGGTGAGCAGAAAATCTCCTACGAACGGCACAGCGCCGACGATATCGGTCCCGACTTTAGTCGCGAAAAAAGCTAACTCATTCCATGGGAGCAGGTAGCCACTAAATCCAAATGCCATAGCCAGCAGGAATAACACCATCCCCGTTATCCAGGTCAGTTCCCGTGGTTTACGATACGCCCGCGTAAAAAAGACGCTGAACATATGGATAAAGGCAGAGAGCACCATCAAATTCGCCGCCCAGCTGTGAATAGAGCGGATCAACCAGCCGAAATGGACTTTTGTCATTAAAAACTTCACACTCTCATACGCCTGGTCGGCACCGGTCCGGTAGTAAAACAGGAGTAAAATGCCGGTCGCAACCTGAATCAGGAACAAAAAGAGGGTGATTCCGCCGAAGTAATACCAGATAGTCCCCTGAAACAGAGGCACCTTTTTCTTTTGGGCAAATTCCGTGACGGAATCAACGGGATATCTGTTTTTTAACCAACTTAGAATTGACTCTTTCATAATATATTTACGTCCTTTTCGATACGTAGACGTCTTTTCCCTGAATATTAACGTCGTATTCTTCCAGCGGTCTGGGTGGCGGTCCGGAGATATTACGCCCCTGCAGATCGTAATGGCCGTTATGACAGGCACACCAGATATGCTCCAGGTCGTCCCGATATTGGACAATGCAATCCAAATGGGTACAGATGGCCGTAAAAGCACGCCACTCTCCTGCAGGCGTCTTGATCAAGAGGCCCGGTTTATTTCCGAATTTGAATATTTTACTGGAGTTATTTGCTAGTTCATTAACAGTTGCAGCCTTGACCGAAGAAACCACCGCTTCCGGAATACTCGGCGGTTGGAGGTATTTTAATACCGGGAAAAATATTGCGCTCAGCCACGCAATTACTCCCCCTCCGAGCAACCAGTTTACTATAGTCCGACGCTTGAAATCCTGGCTCATTGAATCCTCATTTTCACTTGTATGCTTTAACAGAGACTGCCGGGATAAGTATCAAAACCGGCGATAAAAAAAGAAGGTCGTTTAATTATTTTACAAATTTGATGCCAGGAGTGTTGAAATATTTTACAACTACTGATATATGGGCATTATATCAAAATGTGACTTCGGCTCTCATTCATAAAATAAGATGAGAACAACGCTCTCATTTCTCATAATTAAGAGAGATTATCGTGGTGTATTACCGGTTTTGAAAACGCCTGTAACCTTTAGGGGAGGGAAAAATTCCTGAGAGTTTTCTGCGCCTCAGTACCCTGCAGTATACGCCATCCTTCTTCCATCATCCTCCTGGTTTCACCGTGGGCAAACACGGGAAATCGCTCAGAAGGGATCCCCGCAGATTTCAAGGATTCTTTCAGCAGGATTGGTGGTTCGTCCATGGCTTCGTCTGTCAGTTTAATCGTGCCCCAGTGCATGGCAATCGCATATTCTGCCCCCAGGTCGGTAAAAACCTGCACAGCCTGCGACGGATCAAGATGCACTGGCCCCATAAACCACCGGGGCGCATAGGCGCCGATTGGGAGGAGCGCGACATCAATCGCGGGGAAACGATTTGCGATTTCTTTGAATCCTGGAAAATAACCGGTATCCCCGGCGAAGTAGCAGACATGATCAGTCGATTCGATCACCCAACTGGCCCAGAGAACGTCATTCCGGTCGAACGGCGTTCGGGCACAAAAATGCTGTGCCGGAGTCGCATGAAATGTAAGACCATCATTGGAAAAACGCTGCCACCAGTCCAGAGCAGTAACATTCGGCATCCCGTGGCCCCGGAACCATTTATCCATTTCCAGTGGCACGATAAAGTGGCTGCCCCGGTCTGCTAAATATTTGACAGTGTGATAATCCAGGTGATCATAGTGGTTATGGGAAATCACTACAAAATCGATTGGCGGCAGGTCCTCGAGTGGTAAAGCAGGCGGCACCATTCGCTTTGGGCCGGCCCATTGCACCGGACTCGCACGGTCGGAGAAAAACGGATCGGTCAATATCGTCTTACCATCGATTTCGATGAGGAATGTAGCGTGGCCTATCCAGGTATAGGACGGACTACTGTTTTCTCCAAGGAAGGAAAGATTATTTTCAACCCACGGGAGCGTATAGGTTTCCGGAATCTCTGGCTTATCGCTGAAACTCCATTTGAGCATATCCCGGAATCCATGGTCTTCCCAGGTAGAATACGGATTCCGGAAGCCGTTCTCAGTGTGATGGGCCGGTGATGTCGAGTGTACAGTGCTATCCATGGAAATTCCGTTAATCGTAAGATTGAGCAGTAGCATTATGAAAATCATGAGCATGTATTTAATGTTTTATTGGTAAGTAGTACGTAATGCGAAAAGACCGTGTTAGGGTGTTAAGGTGTTATAGTGCTACAGTGTTATCGTTGTACACCTTCTTAATCCTAATCTCCCTTTTAATCCCTTTTGTTTGTTGTTGAGATTTATTGCGAATCCTTAATATTTATAATACTGATGCAATCCCGGGAAGGAAAGTTTCCCACAACAACCAACGACCACCTTTTTCATTCTAAATTTTTCGTTTTTCCCGATCACCCCTCTAAAGAGGGAACCACCAACAGACGATACATTTTGGATATAGGATTGAGTACGCTCGATGCATGTTCTTTTTAACGATAACACAAGTAACACTTTAACACTCCTGTTCTCATACCATATACCCTTATACCCCTATTCCCTCTTCCCGCAGGAAAGGTTTGAATAATACTCCGGAAAATAGTAAGGTTCCAGAGATTTCACTCGCAACGAAATTTCAGGAGCAGAAAGTGTCCCGGCCCATCTATGGACTCGAACCGTTTTTCGGTGGCTCCCACAAGGAGTTTCTCCAGGGGTTGAAAAATCACCTGGATTGGCCCTTCCGGATCCTTCCCATGTCCCCTCACCACTGGAAATGGCGGATGCACAGGTCAGCGCAATACTACGCGGATGTTATCCGGAAGGAGCAGCTGGAGCCGGGGATTATCTTCGCCTCTGATTTCACTCATCTGTCAGCGCTCCGGGGTTTGATGGATTCTCCGTCACAATGGACCTGGCTGCTTTACTTCCATGAAAACCAACTAACCTATCCGTTCCGGGATAAGAGGGAGCGGGATCTCACTTTTGCCCATATGAATATTCAGTCGGCGATGGCGGCGGATCGGGTTTACTTCAATTCCGCATTTCACCTCCGGGATTTCCTGGAAGCCATTCCGGAGTTCTACCAGCGATTCGTGGATTATAAACCGCGGGAGCTCGTCCAGCGAATCCGGTCAAAATCGATTGTGATGCCGCTCGGCCTTGACCTGCAACGCTTTGATTCCGTATCACCTCCATCCAATGAATCCGATGCCGGTACCATTCTCTGGAATCAACGGTGGGAGCACGACAAAAATCCAGAGCTGTTTTTCAGGAGTCTCTTTCAGCTGGCTGAGGACGAGATCCCGTTTAATTTGATTGTTTGCGGAGAACGATTCGAAGATTATCCGGCAATTTTTGATACCGCCAGGGAGCGTCTCTCCGGCCATATCCTTCACTGGGGATACGCCGAAGAATGGGCACGGTACGCCGAACTGCTCCATCACGCCGATATTGTTCTTAGTACTGCACAGCATGAATTTTTCGGCATTGCGGCTTTAGAGGCACTTTACTGCCGGTGCTATCCGCTGTTTCCAAAGCGGCTCGTCTATCCGGAATACGTACCGGAAGCCCGTCAAGGCCAAAACCTGTACACCTCTGATCGTGACTTATATCGCAAGTTGAAATTTGCGCTTACCAGGCTCGAGGGCACCCGGAATATTCACTTCAGAGATATTGCGGGAGAATTCGACTGGACCCGGATGGCCCCCAGATGGGAACAACTTTTCTCTTCCTGGGACAGATAATGCGGAATCCAGACGGTACCGTCGCGCTGGCGTTTTCATCAAATCGTTTTTTAGGTGGAGAGGGATGCAGAGTATTCTTTATCCGCCAGCCATAAAGGCAATACCACGCAAAATATAGTGAATACTACCGGTGAAAACCTATTTGTCGAACAGCGGTGTAGAAAGATAGCGTTCGCCCGAATCGGGGAGAATTGTGACAATGGTTTTGCCGGCATTTCCTTCTCTGGCAGCCACGTTTAGCGCTGCAGCCATAGCGGCGCCGCTGGAAATCCCGACGATAATTCCTTCCTTCTGAGCAAGATCTCTGGCAGTGCTCCAGGCCGTTTCGTCATCAATAGTCACGACTTCATCAACGACATCCACGTCCAGAATCTCCGGCTTGAATCCAGCGCCAATGCCCGGAATCTTATGGGACCCGGGTTCCCCGCCGGACAATACCGGCGATCCGGCCGGCTCCACCGCGACGGACTGGATCTGTTTTCCCTGGTCGTGTTTGATGAATCGGCTGATTCCGGTGATGGTGCCGCCGGTCCCAACACCCGCTATCAGTATATCGATTTCTCCGTCCGTGTCTTCCCAGATTTCCGGCCCGGTGGTTTTTTGGTGAATGTCCGGGTTGGCAGGATTTTCGAACTGATTCGGCATAAAATATTTATCCGGATCGGAATTCAGAATCTCTTCCGCTTTATCAATTGACCCACGCATACCTTGATCGCCGTCCGTTAAAATCAGCTCCGCGCCAAACGCATGCATCATTTTCCGGCGCTCTTCATTCAAAGTTTCCGGCATGGTCAGAATCAGCGGAATTCCTCTTGCGGCGCAAACGTATGCCAGCCCAATCCCGGTATTCCCGCTGGTTGGTTCAATCACAGTCGTTTTATCAGTAATAAGTCCGCGTTCTTCAGCATCCCAAATCATGTTGGCGGCTATACGACACTTCACGGAATAGGCGGGATTCCGGCCTTCCACCTTGCCATAAATTTTTGCGTCCACTCCATCTGCCAATCTGTTGATACGAACCAGTGGCGTGTGTCCGATGCTTAAACTGTTATCCTGATACAACCGTGCCATGATTTTCCTCTGTTTTTATTGAATTCATTATTGTGTTAAAAACCATTCCAACCCATTTCAAAACAAAATATAACGGGTGATATGCAAAATCACATCCCTGGAATCATAACAAAAAAGATTGTTTACCCGGAGAAGGGTGCTACAAATTTCTCAACAACGGGACCCATGGGAGGAAACTGAGAAAAGCACTCCGGGTTTGAAATCCGATGGAAGGAAAAAGCATTTCATGTTCAATCCCGGGGGTATATAGATATCGTACTTGTCCGACCAATTGAATAAAGAGGATATTGACCGAGGCCTCAAATCCGGAGGTATAGGTCGGCCCGACATTTTCATCTTCCATTGCGAAATCACCGTATTGAAAGGTCGTATATTTATAATAGCCCGGGCCGATCCCCCCGAATACTCCAAAACTAAAATCGGGTTCTTCGAACCTGACCTGCAATTCGGCCAAGCCCATATATACATCCTGTTCGTAGCTATTAAACCCGAAGTATTCATTAGTGTGGTCTACCTGTTGTCGAAAATAGCCGAGTGTCACAGCCGGGCGGACTGTAAATGATCCCAAACCAAAAAATCGGGAGAGGTATCGGGTGGTATAAATCAGGTTTTCGCCGGACGGCTCGGTTATATTTTCTTCCAGATTTTTATCCGTTTCCAGCATCACCAACGTTTGCCACGGATAATGCGGGAGTGAACTGGATTTTTGGGGCGTTGCCGTCGGAATCGGCTCCGGTATGGGTTCCGGTTGGGGTGGCTCCACAAATGTCTGGCCGGCAAGTTCATGCGCGACGGCTTTCATCCCGTTTCGGAGCAATCCGTCGATCTGGCCTTCATAATCGTAGGTCGCCACCCCGGTAATTTCAGCCGATTCCACGTTGACAAATCGTGCGGCAATCGAAAACGTATTCCCAACCCGGCTAACACTTCCGCCAACCATCTTCTCCACGCCCAACACGCGACCGACCTCTACCAGGCATTCGGTTGAAGTACAGCCGGACAGTTGAAAATTCTGTTCCTGGAAAATGGTCTCCATCATACCGCGCTCTACCACCTTGAATTCGCCGGTGAGGAACAACTCGGTTCGCAATCGATCTGAGAGGGCACTTGCCTCGGTTGCCGGTACTCCCTTCGCATCGAATTCCATAACAGCAATGTTGGTCTCCGCGCCAAAACACTGCGTAGCAATAGCAACACATATGACAAAACAGATAAAGTTCTTCATGGCTGTGCCTGATTTACGGGTTTACTACATCAAAGATATTTTATCGCCTATCCAAAGAGAAATCCAATGATAAAAGTCACACCTTGAGGTGTATCAGGTAGGTTTTCACAATTTGGGTTTACCGAAATTGCCGGTTCACCGGCGGGTTGGCCGTCCGCAGACTACTCGGCAGATGAGTCTCGCCCATCAAATATTTGTCGATATTTCTGGCGGCATCCCGGCCTTCCCCGATTGCCCACACGACCAGCGATTGTCCGAGATGGGCATCACCAGCAGAAAATACGCCCTCCACCGAGGTCATCATATTGTCGTCGGTAGTGAAGGTGCCGTTATCATTGAATTCGAACCCGCTCTCCGCAAACGGGCCGGACTGCGGTCCCGAAAATCCTATAGCAACCAGAACCAGGTCCGCAGGTATATGGAGATTTGGCTCCAATGTGGTTTTATCGATACGGCGCCGGTTTTCATCGTAGGTCCATTCGACCTTTTCGGCGTGGAGGTGATCCACCCGGCCGTCGTTATCGATATCGGTGAATCCGAGCGTATTCAAACTGAATTCTTCCTTGCCGCCCTCTTCCTGGGCATACGTTTTCCGGTAAATCAGCGGCTGAAACGGCCACGGCGTATCCACGGAGCGATCCAGCGGCCGCCGCGGATTAATACTGATCTGTACCACCTGTTTCGCGCCCTGGCGATGAGCAGTCGCCACACAGTCGGCGCCGGTATCACCGCCGCCGAGTACGACCACGTTCATATCTTTGGCAGAGATGTCCTTATCAACGGCCTTGCCGTTTTGGCGGCGGTTCTCTTCAATGAGATACTCCATGGCGAAATGGATACCGTCCAGCTCCCGGCCGGGGATCCGGACATCCCGTTGCCGTTGGGCGCCGATGGCGATGCATGTGGCGTCGTACTCGTTGAAAACATCCTCTGTGGGTAGATCCACGCCGACTTCTGTATTGATCTTGAACTCGATCCCCTCTTCGATAAGGATATTTACCCGGCGCGCCACGAGTTCTTTGGCAAACTTAAAGTCGGGGATCCCGTAACTCATCAATCCACCGATCACATCATCCCGTTCGTAGACCGTCACATGATGGCCGGCTCGGTTCAACTGCTGAGCCGCGGCAAGGCCAGCCGGCCCGCTGCCTATGACGGCCACGTGTTTCCCGGTCCGGGTCTTCGGCGGCTGCGGTTTAATCCAGCCTTCCTCCCAGCCACGATCATAGATAGCCCGCTCAATATTTTTAATGGTGACCGGATCGTCGTTGATGGCAAGAACACAGCTGTCCTCGCACGGCGCCGGACACGTATAACCGGTAAATTCCGGAAAATTATTCGTGGCATGGAGCATCTTCAGCGCCTGTTTCCAGTCACTCCGGTAAACCAGATCGTTCCAGTCGGGGATCAGGTTTCCAATAGGACACCCGCCCATACAGGTCGGCACACCGCAATCCATGCAGCGCTCCCCCTGATCCCGCAGCTGCTGTTCATCCCAGTCGGGAGCCCAAATGTGGGAGTAATCCTGTTTCCGCTCTTCGGGGTCCCGCTTTTTTATCTTGATCCGCGGATGCTTCAGATATCCATCCGGGTGTTTTTCGCTCATATCAGTTGTTCCGTCCGTCTCTCAATTTTTTCAAATACTTTAGTATTAAAGTGTTCATGTGTTCAAGTGTTTAGGTAAAAGTCGTCAAATGTCGAGTGGCCTGTGTCCTCTGTTCCTAAGTTACCAGTTTCAAGTATCAAGTTTCCTGCCTCCGGTTTCCGGCTCCGGTCTCCAATCATTTTACTCCTTATACCCTATACCTCATATCTCATTTTTCACTCCACAACCTCATCCGCCAGCTTCATCTCTTCGAACTGATCGTCGGAAACATCCCGCTTGGTCATCCGGGAGGCCTGCGGAAGCGGCGGCGGCGTCACCCGAATATCGTTCCCCTTCCGGAGTTCATCCCGGACCACAGCTTCATACGCATCCGGAATTACCTTGATGAATTTCCCGAGAAAATTGTCCCAGTCGTCCAGGATCTCTTTGGCCCGGAGACTGTTGGTATAGATTAAATGATTTTCGATCATCCGCCTCAGGAGTGTGATATCCCGTTCTTCCGTCACGGGCGTAGTATGTACCATTTCGGTGTTCAATTTCTTATCGAAGACTCCGGACTCGTCCAGCACAAATGCTTCTCCCCCACTCATTCCGGCACCAAAGTTCCGTCCCGTATCGCTCAGTATTACAACAACTCCACCTGTCATGTATTCGCAAGCATGGTCGCCAACGCCTTCAACCACGGCTTTCACACCCGAGTTCCTGACGCCAAACCGCTCACCGGCTGTCCCGTTGAAATACGCCTCGCCGCGGATAGCACCGTAGAGCGCCACATTTCCAATGATAATATTTTTGTAACCGCGATACGGAACGTTCGGCGACGTACTGACAACCAATTTTCCGCCTGAGAGGCCTTTACCCACGTAATCGTTGGCATCACCCTCCAGGTGCATTGTGACACCATGCGATAAAAATGCCCCAAAGCTCTGGCCAGCCGATCCGGTCAGTCGGATACTAATAGTATCGTCCGGCAGCCCGTCGAGACCGTATTTCTTGGCGATCCTCGAACTAAGCATGGACCCGACCGTCCGGTGACGGTTGGTTATCCTGGATTCAATAGTCACCGGTTCACCGTGCTCGATGGCCGGCTGAACCTGCTCAAAGAATTCGTTATCCAGCTGCCGTTCCAGATGATGCTCCTGCTCGCGCACCTTCCTGGGGGTATCGGTCGACTCGGGTTGATTCATAACCGGGGAGAGATCCAGTTTTCTCGCCCTGGGGTGGTCGGTTTCCCGCTGCATCAGCATATCTGACCGCCCAATCAGTTCATCCATGGTTCTCAAACCAAGCGATGCCAGGATCTCGCGGACTTCCTGCGCCATAAACGTCATATAGTTGATGACGTGTTCCGGTTTGCCGGGGAAGCGTTTCCGGAGTTCCGGATTCTGCGTTGCAACCCCAACCGAACACGTGTTAGTATGGCATTTCCTGAGCATCACACACCCGGTTACGACCAGTGAAGCCGTTCCGAATCCGTATTCTTCCGCACCCAGCATAGCTGCGATGGCAATGTCCCGACCGGTTTTGAGTCCGCCGTCGACACGGAGTCTGACGCGGGACCGGAGGTTGGTGCTCATCAACATCTGGTGTGCTTCGGACAAACCCAGTTCCCACGGAACACCGGCGGACTTAATCGACGTCTTGGCCGAGGCGCCCGTTCCGCCGGACTGACCGCTGATCAGGATGGCATCGGCTTTCGCCTTGGCCACACCCGCGGCGATGGTACCGACACCGGCCCCGGCCACCAGTTTCACATGAATATTGGCATCCGGATTGGCGCACTTCAGATCGTGAATCAGCTGCGCCAAATCTTCTATGGAATAAATGTCGTGATGCGGCGGCGGTGAGATAAGCCCGACGCCAGGTGTGGTATACCGCACCCTGGCGATCACTTCGTTCACCTTCCGCCCTGGCAGCTGACCGCCTTCGCCAGGCTTGGAACCCTGCGCCATCTTGATTTCGATGTCCGTACCGTGTTGCAGATAATCGATAGTTACGCCAAACCGGCCGCTGGCTACCTGCTTAATCCGGCACTCTCTCTCGGTATCGAATCGCTCGACCTCTTCACCGCCCTCCCCGGATCCGGCGCGACCGCCGATCCGGTTCATGGCAATAGCCAGCGTCTCATGCACCTCTTTGCTCAATGAACCGAAGGACATGGAACTGCTGAAGAACCTGGGGAAAATCGACTCCACCGGCTCCACTTCTTCCAGCGGAATGGACTGCATTTTATCCGGATCAAATCGCAGCATACCGCGGAGCGTCTGGAGCTGGTTCTCCTGCTCGTTGATTTCTCTGGCGAATTGTTTATATACATTATAATTGTTGGAGCGCGCAGAATGCTGTAACCGGCCCAGCGTCATGGGATTCCACTGGTGGTACTCACCGTCCCGCCGCCAGTAGTATTCGCCCTCCTGATCCAGGTCAGTGCTGCCAGCCATCCGGCTGTGATAAGCCATGTCGTGGCGTTCCTGGATATCGCGCTCGATTTCCTTGAAGCCCATACCCTCGATACGGGAAACCGTGCCTTCAAAATATTCGTCCACCACGTAGTTATTAATTCCGACAATCTCGAAAATTTGTGCGCCCTTGTAGCTTTCCAGCGTGGAGATCCCCATCTTGGACATCACTTTCTGGATGCCGTCCTCCACCGCTTTGCGATACTGGTTCAGCGCCAGTTCGCCGGTCATATCGAAAGTCTCATCATGAATGATCTGCCGGATACTGGCGTAGGCCAGATACGGATTAATGGCGTCTGCGCCGTATCCGATGAGCGTACAGAAGTGATGCACATCGGTAGGATCACCGGTTTCGAGCACCAACCCGACCTCCGACCGCAGGCTCTTGCGGATCAGATAATGGTGAATCCCGCCGATGAGAAGCAGACTCGGTACCGGAATTCTGTCCTTATTAATTTGCTTATCCGAGAGGATGAGAATTTCGTATCCGTCCCTGATGGCCTGGACCGCCTCCTCGCGAATATGACGAATTCCTTCACCCAGAGTCATCCCATTGGGATAGGAACAATCGATGGTGTGCGATTTAATCCCATTGGTATTCATATTCCGGATGGTATCGAGCGCCTTATCTGTCAGAATCGGCGAGTTCAGATGCAGCTGCCGACAGTGATCCGGACTTTCGTCCAGGAGGTTGCCCTTTTTCCCGATATGACTCTCAATGGAAGTAACCAGGTTTTCCCGGATATAATCGATAGGCGGATTCGATACCTGGGCGAAGAGCTGCTTAAAATACGAAAAGATCGTCTTGTTCCTGTTGGAGAGCACGCTGAGTGGCGTGTCGTTCCCCATCGCCCCCACGGGATCCTTTCCATCCTGAGCCATTGGGATGATAAACCGGTGGAGATCCTCTTCGGTATAGCCGAATACCCGCTGATACTCAGTCAGTCGATTAAAGTCGAATTCGGGGGTGGGAACCTCCGATTCCTCCATCAGGTTGTGGAGTTTCACCCGGTTCTCATTTAGCCATTGAATGTATTTATCGTCAGTGAGGTTGGCGAACACCTCTTCGTCCGGGATAATCCCACCCTTGTCCGGATCAACCAGAAGCATCTGTCCCGGCTTCAGCCGGCCGGTTTCGGCGATCTTCTCCGGCGGCGTATCCAGCACGCCGGCTTCGCTTGCCATAATAAACTGATCGTCAGTGGTGATGTAATACCGCGCCGGACGCAGCCCGTTTCGATCCAGAATTGAACCGACCAGATTCCCGTCGGTGAACGCCACAAGCGCCGGGCCGTCCCACGGTTCCATCATCGTAGAGTGATAATCGTACCACGCCTTCCGGCTCTCATCCATCAGCGGATCCTTGCTCCAGGCCTCGGGCACTAACAGACGTAACGCGTGCGGCAGGCTTCGGCCGCTCTCAACCAGGAGCTCTAACACATTATCCAGGACCGCAGTATCGCTCTGTTTGTCTGTGGTAATTGGCTTAATCTTTTCGATGTCGTCGCCGAACGTCGGATTACTCAGCGCGTGCTCCCGGGCCCGCATCCAGTTAATGTTGCCGCGCACAGTGTTGATTTCCCCGTTATGCAAGATGGCACGATATGGATGGGCCAGCTTCCATGAGCCCAGCGTATTGGTACTGAACCTGGAATGCACCAGTACTAATTTGGACTTCATTTTTTCGTCCGAAAGTTCGGGATAGTACTGTGACAGCTGGCTGACCGTTAATAATCCTTTATATACGATCTTTCGACGATCCAGCGAACAGATATAAAAATGTTCGCTACTACGGGGCTTGCGCTCCACCGCCGCATTTTCGATGACCCGGCGCAAGACATACAGCCGCGAATCCAATTCTCCGGGCGACAGGTCTTCTTTTGGTTCCACGAAAAATTGTACCACGTGCGGTTCAGTATCCAGCGCACTTTTACCGAGATCCGCATTATCCGTGGGCACCTCCCGCCAGGATATAAGGCGGAGGTTTTCATCTCTGATACAATCCTCGATTAACAGCCGGATTTCCGAGTTCAGATGCGGATCTCTGGGTAAAAAGACCATACCCACGCCGTAGGAGTCGAAGTCACCCAGTCCATCCACTTCGGACTGAAAAAATTCGTGCGGCTTCTGCAACAGGATACCGGCACCGTCGCCTGTTTTCTCTTCCGCACCCCGCGCGCCACGGTGGTCAAGGTTCTCTAAAAGGGTAAATCCATCTTGGATCAGTTGGTGAGTTTTTTCGCCTTTGAGGTTGACAAGGACGCCGACACCACAATTGGAGCGCTCGAACGGCATCTCGTATAAAGGCTTGGAGATACTGGTTTTACCATTTCCAAATTTCATAGACACAATCAATTCTCCATCTATATAGCACCGCCTCCCGGGGAGGCGCACTATGTAATATAGTGTTTCCGCCAAATTTTCAGGGCGGGGTGCCTATGAAATCGATATGTAATCGATCAGTCTTGCACCCATCAGGTTCGTCAGGTTTTCGAATATAACGGCGGTACCCCTAGAAATTCAAATACAAATTGAAAAAACTTTACGGATGTAAATTTTGTTGGATCAGTTTCGGTGAATTACGCAATTATTAAATATAAAATTAAGTATTTCTTGTATTTTTAGGCTACTTTTTAAATGCTGCGCCGCGATTTATCCTCCCAGCGATGGTGCAAGCCGTTTACAACTTCACGAGATTCGATGGATAAGGGATTGGAGCCTGTCCTCCATTTCCTCCGCCGATCGTTTCACCCGATGGCCGTGCGCCGGTAACACATATTCAAACGCCAACGAAGCCAACTGTCCCAGCGATGTGAGAAGCTGTTCATCTCCTGATTGTAGAATATGCTCAGGCACTTTCAATTTTTCCCGATACGGCACCCACCAGAACAGGTCTCCGGTGAACAGATATCGATTCTCCAGGAGCAGCATTTGACGATTGCCGGAAGATGGTATAATACGGAAATCCGGGAGGAATTCGACCGGCTCCTTTCCTCTGATTATCACCTCAGCATCCGGTACATCCGGGTCGTCCCCTGCATATGCGATGCGTTGCGCGTCAAACTCCCTGGCATATTGCGCCGCCGTTTCAGAAAAATCCCAGCTGGATAAAAAGATAAAATCGACCCCGCCGCGTTTTGCGAATTCCCCCACCAGATGCCGGTGGAAACGCGGTGCATCCACCAGCCAGTTGCCGCCGGCATGCTCGATGAAATAGCTATTCCCGCCAGCACTCTCCCTGGAGTTAAAGCCACAATAGTGCACGCCCTCGTCCAGCCGCAACGGAAAATCGCTAATAACTTCCGCGGCATTATTAGGCTGCACAGTCCCGATGGAGCCGGTGGGACAGGAAATCAACGCCCGGAGTGCGCGCCTTTCCTCCTCATCGGTAGAAGGCTGTGCTTTTACATACGCATAGTCTTCCGCCTCGGCAAAGGTCTCAGGCGCTATTTGACGACATGCATCACAGTTTATACAGGTGGAATCCACAAAAAATTCGCCGGGAAAATTCAGAAACAACCGTTTGGATTTGTCAGCCATTGTAGGCCTGATCCTTTAACTCACGCAGTACCGGCATCTCCTCCAAATCCTGCTCAGTCAGGGAAGACCATTCGAGCCTTGCTGGCGCTCCCGGTGGATTCGGAACCTCAATTATTTCCTCAGGAGTAACTAGCAGGGAGAGCGGGATATCGTGAGCCTCGGTGGGGAAATCTTCCGCAATCTGAATCGGATGCACTGTGGTCACCACCGGAACCGGCTTGTGGCCCAGTTCAAGTAAAATAGCATATTCCAGATCGCTGTAACCGTGCCCCTTGCCGCAGCGTTTCCCATCGGCAGTCACCGCCACCGAACCAGCAACGATCAAATCCATCTGCGGTAAGCGTTCCAGGCTGATTGATTCGGCGTATTGTTCCCCTTTGCTCAAGCTGGCAGCCTCGGAATATTTATCTTCGGGGATCGCGTTCGGATCAAACCGCTTGAATCCGGCCCGGAGCCTCGGCGTTGGCATATACACTGTAATGCCGCGACGGAGGGCCATCTCCCGCACATATCGCTGGGGAGCATCCGGATTGATTTTTATGCTCTCGATATCTTCCATCGCCGGAGAATTCATCAGCCGTTGTGCCGCTTCTTTGGCGCCGGCAAAATTCGGAATCCGGTCGTGTGGCGGGAACGGAAATCGCGCGGCTTTCTCATTCTCCAGTGTATCCCAGACGTGCTGGCGGGCGGCATCTTTGGAAGAAAAGGTTTGTTCGGTAGTTGTATTCATCCTTTTGATTATACGAAATAAGTGGACCGGCGCAAAGGGTTCACCTCGCAATGAGGTTGCGAAGCTAAGGTGGACTCGGGAGCTCCTTCCCAGGTGCGACCATTAACAATAGGGAGCCTCATTTCCCTGCAACAATAGGCTTCAGGAATTGACTTTATTGATCCGGAGAGTTAGCTTCATCAGCAACAATAATAAAGACAGATTAAATGAACTTACAACCAGATCGATGGCTGCAACAATTATTCACCCTATTCACCGGTATCAGCCGTTCCAATTTCCCGGTTTCAGTCGAATCCATACCCACTGCAGCCCAATACTTATCATAAACGGTATCGGACAAACCACATGAGTGATATAGAAGATTTTTCATTTTTGCATAACGCCCATCCCGACTATATCGAAGGGCTCTATGACGATTACCGGGAAGATCCCGACTCGGTCAGGGAGGAGTGGCGGGACTTCTTTGCCGGATATGAATTCGCCCAGCAGAGCGGCGAAACGCAGCTCGACATACCGGAAGCGGCGGAAAAAGAACGCCTGGTGCTCAACCTGATCAGCGGCTACCGTCGACGGGGCCATCTGTTCACCAAGACCAATCCGGTCCGGGAGCGGCGGAAATACTCCCCGACCCTGGATATCGAAAATTTCGGCCTCACCGAAGAGGATCTGGATACCACCTTTCAGGCCGGCCACGAAATTGGCATTGGCCCGGCCACGCTCCGGGAAATCATCGACCATCTCAAAACCACCTATTGCCGTTCCATCGGCGCGGAGTATCGCTTCATCCGGGAGCCGGAGAAAGTCCAGTGGCTCCAGGATAAGATGGAGTCCAGCCGAAATCTGCCGGACTTCGCACCGGAAGAAAAACGCCGGATTCTCCACAAATTGAATCAGGCGGTGGTCTTCGAAAACTTTCTCCACACCAAATATGTGGGACAAAAACGATTTGCCCTGTCCGGTGGCGAAACGCTGATTCCCGGGCTGGATGCGGTGCTGGAAAAAGGCGCCGAACTCGGCGTGGAGGAGGTTGTCCTCGGAATGGCACATCGCGGCCGGCTCAACGTGCTCGCTAATATCATGGACAAATCGTACGAGGAGATCTTCAGCGAATTCGAAGGCGCAGCCTATCAGGATTCGGTGTTCGAGGGCGATGTCAAATATCATCTGGGATATACCAGCGATGTCACAACGCAATCCGGCAAAGAAGTCCGGATTAATCTGGCGCCGAATCCGTCGCACCTTGAATCCGTTGATCCCGTGGTAGAAGGCATGTCCCGCTCCAAGATTGACAATCTGTTTAACGATGATATCGACAAAGTAGTCCCGATTCTCATTCACGGTGACGCCGCCATCGCCGGACAAGGTGTGGTGTACGAAGTCATCCAGATGTCGTTGTTGGACGGCTACCGCACTGGCGGCACCATCCATCTGGTAATTAACAACCAGGTCGGCTTCACCACTAATTATCTCCAGGGCCGCTCCAGCACCTATTGCACGGACGTGGCTAAGGTAACACTGTCGCCGGTCTTTCACGTGAACGCCGATGACGCCGAAGCCGTAGTGTTCGCCATCCAGATGGCCATGGAATATCGCCAGAAGTTCAACACGGATGTATTTATCGATCTGCTGGGCTACCGGAAATACGGACACAACGAAGCCGACGAGCCCCGGTTTACCCAGCCGAAACTCTACGAAATCATAGAGCAGCATCCCGATCCCAGAGAAATCTACAACAACAAGCTGCTGGAAGCCGGTACTGTGGAGAAGGGTATCGCCGAGGAGATGGAAGAGGAATTCCGTCAGATGCTGGAAGAGCATCTGAGTGAGGCCAAAGAGGACAAGCAGATTGGTCCACCCTTCACGGACGATGCACTCTCCTCTTGTGAAGATCAGCGGCGTCCCCAGGAGAAGTCACTGACTTCTTCCCCCGAGACAGGTGTGGATGAGTCTACCCTTCTATCGCTGGGAGAAAAGATCTTTACCGTACCGGAGGACATGGATCTCTTCCGGAAAATTAAACGACTGTACGGCTCCGCAAAAGAACGACTGACTGAGAAGAAAACCCTCGACTGGGCGTTGGCTGAACAATTGGCATATGCATCATTGTTAACTGAAAATGTCCCCATCCGGCTGACCGGCCAGGATGCCGAGCGTGGCACCTTTTCACATCGTCACGCCGTATTGTTGAGCCGGGACGCCGAAGAACGCTATGTCCCGCTGAATAACCTGTCGGATGACCAGGCGCCGTTCCGGATTCATAACTCGCCACTCAACGAGTATGGCGTTATGGGATTCGAATACGGATATGCCTGCGCCACACCTGAAGGGCTCACTATCTGGGAGGCACAGTTCGGCGACTTTTATAACGGCGCACAAATTATCGTTGATCAATATATCAGCGCCTCGGAAGCCAAGTGGAATCGCTCCAACGGCTTGGTACTGTATCTCCCCCACGGATATGAGGGGCAGGGCCCCGAACATTCTTCAGCGAGAATCGAGCGCTTCCTGGAACTATCGGCGAACAACAATTGGCAGGTAATTAACCCCACGACGCCAGCGAACCTGTTCCACATGCTCCGCCGACATATGGCATATCCCTTCCGGATTCCGCTTGTTGTGTATACCCCGAAAAGTTTGCTGAGGCATCCGAAATGCATCAGTCCATTGGAAGACCTCACAACCGGCGGCTTCAAGGAAGTCATCGACGACAAATTCGCCGATCCCAGTGAAGTAAAATCGCTGCTCCTCTGCTCGGGTAAGGTCTATTACGATCTCCTGGAGCGTCAGGAAGAAGAAAGCCGGAACGACGTGGCAATAATCCGGATGGAGCAACTCTATCCGTTGCCGGAGAAGCAGCTCACCAAAATCTTTGACAAATACAAGAATGTCGAACGCTACATCTGGGTCCAGGAGGAGCCGGAAAATATGGGCGCGTGGGCCTATCTTTGTCGAAAGTTTGATCTGGTGGAGCTCGGCCTGGTGGCCCGGCGGAACAGCGCCTCCCCTGCCACAGGATTTCACAAGCAGCATGCAAAGGAACAGGAGAGCATCATCAACCGGGCGTTCAACACCGAAAACGAAGGGGTGAAAGCCCCCGGGAACGGCAACGGGAAAGTTGTGGCGGAGAAAACATAATAAAACAGTGCTAGAGTGTTATAGTGTTCAGGTGTTAAAGTATGCAGGACCTCTTTAATATCGAATGAGAATTATGAGCACATGACACGCAACTACTTGAACACTCTAACACTTCAACACTTAAACACTGGTAAAGAATGAAACACGAGATTACGGTACCGGAAGTTGGCGAATCCATCAGCGAAGTCGTAGTAGCCGAGTGGCTGAAGCAAGATGGCGAATATGTAGACGTGGACGATGTGATCTGCGAGATCGAGTCCGACAAAGCCTCGTTCGAGGTCCCTTCGGATAAAGCGGGTACGCTCCAAATCAAGGCGCAGACCGATGACACCGTCTCAGTCGGGGATGTCCTCGCCGTCATAGATACGGAGGGAGAAGGCGAAGACACCGCCGAAGAAGAACCTGAGCCAGAAAAAACCGAGGAGCCTCAAGAGGCGGAAGAAGAATCACCGAAAGAGCCTGAGGAGGAACCACAGGAAGCTGAGGAAGAGACAGAAGAACCGACCTCTGAAGGAGTCCGCGTTTCACCCGTTGCCTCCAATGTTCTGAAAGAGGCCGGGATCGATCCCAGCGGCGTGAAGGGTACCGGTATCGGCGGGAAAATTACCAAGGCCGATGCACAGCGCGCAGTAAAAGATTCGGAAAAGGCACAACCTTCAGAGGAAAAAGAGACTCAGAAGAAATCGAAGCCCGCCAAAGAAACAGCATCAAAGGCTGTCCGGCCTGAACAGTTCACCGGTGAGCGGGAAGTGGAACGTAAGCGGATGTCCACGCTGCGCCGCACTATCGCTGATCGCCTGGTCAATGCCCAGAATGACGCGGCCATGCTCACGACCTTCAATGAAGTTGACATGTCGGCGGTAAAACAGGTGCGCGCCGAGCACAAGGAGCAATTCGAGGAGAAACACGGCGTGCGACTCGGCTTTATGTCGTTTTTTACCAGGGCGTGCGCTCTGGCACTGCAGGAGTTCCCGGTGGTGAACGCCAAAATCGACGGCAACGAAATCGTCTACCACAAATACGCCGACATCGCCATGGCCGTCTCCACTGATCGTGGGTTAGTAGTGCCGGTCATAAGGAATGCAGACAAACTCTCGTTTGCTCAGATTGAGCAGAAGGTCAACGAGTTGGCGGATCGGGCGCGCAACAACAAATTGGACATCGAAGAGATGCGCGGCGGTACGTTCACCATTTCCAACGGCGGCGTCTTCGGATCACTCATGTCTACACCGATTATCAACGCACCGCAGTCGGCCATCCTTGGCCTCCATAAGATCGAAGATCGTCCGGTAGCCATCGACGGTGAAGTGGTTGTCCGCCCGATGATGTATGTGGCGATGTCCTATGATCACCGCCTGATCGACGGCAAGGACTCCGTGCAATTCCTGGTGCGGGTGAAGGAACTCATCGAGGCTCCGTCGAGGATGCTGCTGGACGTGTGACACGTATTGAGTATTGCATATTACGTACTGCGTAAATAATACCCGCCTTGGAATAAGATTCCAAGGCTATGAGATAAATATTTAAGCCTCGCAATCTCATTGCGAGGCAAAACTAATCTCCCGTCGGTGATCCCCGCCGTAGCAGGGTCGCCGACGGTTTTGTTTCCCATAGATTAGAATACCAGTCGTATTAAGAATTCATAGAGGGTGAATTACCAGATTCCTCCGCTCACTGACGCTCGGTCGGAATGACTAGTTTTACCCGGGTAATAGAGCCATCCCTTTCCTCCCTAAACGACTTGTATCCTGTCGGAATGACTGGTATTCTAGTCCGTCGTTTTTGTGAAATTCTGTGTTCTATTACATCTTCTTATACAAATTCGTCATCCGCACCGTCGACAGGACCTTCCCCGTCTCCTCGTGAATAATTTCTACGTGATGATGTACCAGCGTCCGGCTCTTCCTGATAACCTCTCCCACCACCCGGACAGCGCCTTCGGTAGCCGGCCGCAGATGCGAACCGTTGATCTCGATGCCAACGGGTACCCGTTTCCGGAGGTCCACATCCCAGCAGGCGTGGATGCTTGCCGCCGATTCTGCCAGCATCATACTCATGCCCCCGTGGAGCAGACCGTACGGCTGTAGCGCGTGGTCCCCGATTTCCATGCGCAGGACTATTCGGTCGGCGCTGATCTCCTCCAGGGTCACATCGTGCGGTTCAAGCGCCGTCTTCGAACGGAACTGATTGTACCAGTCGTGCCACTGCTCGCTGGTATGCGGCTGGTCGCCTAAATCGTGAATTAACTTTTTCAGATCGGTCATACTTTTCTCCCAACTGGAATTTGGAGAATATACAAAAGAGAGCAGGTTTCTTTCACTGGGAAATCACTGTGTCAAAGTTGCGGGAAACCGCGCTAACATCTACATTGCACCAAAAACAGGAAAATATGGACGTCATATATACTAAATCCTCCAGAGAATACAAGGGCAACGAAGTCCCTGAGGGCCCATATCGGCTCGAGGGCGTTCGTCGAATTGGACGGAAAGTCGTTCCTGAATTGGATGCCGAATCTTTGGCAAAATTAGTGCATTCTTCGGATCACCTGGAAAAGATTGAGTCGGCTGGAAAGCACAACCGGATGCTTGCGGAAGTCTTCACCGACAGCGTTACCTATCCGGCGGCGCTCAAGTCTGTGATGCTGGCCGCCAAAGCCGCTCGTGAGGGGCACTTCGCGTGTACCCGGCCGCCGGGACACCATGCCACTGAAGACACTGCCAAGGGATTCTGCTTTCTCAACAACATCGCAATCGTCTCCCGTATGCTGTCCAATGATGGTAAGCGGGTCTGTATTTTCGATATCGACGGACACCAGGGCGACGGCACTGATCACATCTTTTTCAATGCCGGCGAAATCCTGTTCATCTCAATCCATCAGGAATTCGCCTATCCGTATTTTTACCTCGGACACGATCCCGCCGCCGGATACGACGTGACAGTGGACCATCGGGGTGAAAACACTGCCGAAGGCCTTCATTACAATATGCCAGTCCCTGAGAACAGCGGGGACGACGTTTTGCTGGATTTTACCGACCGGATGCTGCCGGTAATTGAATCGTTCGATCCGGATGTCATCGGCATCTCAGCCGGATTCGATGGCTACCATCAAGATTCGCTGCTGAATCTCAATTATTCACAATCGGGTTACCATGAATTCGGAAAGCGGATCGCGTCGCTGGGAAACGAACTGTTTGGTCTGCTTGAAGGCGGTTATCACTCTGACGTTGTCGAATGTATCGAAGCGATGGTGGCAGGAGTTAATGGAACGGAATATACGCCGGAGGACGAGTTGAGTGAGTCATCGGAAGAGGTGTTTGAACGATATAGGGAATATGCGGAGCGGCGCATATAATACCCCGGGCTGAAGCCCGGGGCTATTCATTATATAGCATGTTAACATAAATTCCGAGAATAGCGCTTCAAGCGGCCATCCGCTGTCTTTGTCGTTACCACGCATACGCTTCCGGTGCAGTGCCTCCGGGTCCCGGCCAGATCTCGTCCAGTTTTTCGCGGATATCGTCGTTGAATTTAAAATCCAGCGCCCTGGCGGACGACTCCAACTGTTCTAATGTCCGTGGACCGACAATCGGTGCGGTCACGGCAGGCCGATCCTGGAGCCATGCCAGCGCAACTACCGCCGGATGTTCTCCGAGTTCTGCGCAAAAGGTCTCGTACTCTTTCAGTGCCTCTTTATGCGGCTCAAACCAATTTTTCGCGCGATCGGTGGTACGGCGGCCTTCAGAGACTTCCGACATTCCTCCGGCGAGCATACCGCTGTTCAATGGGCTCCACGGGATGAGTCCCAATCCGTATTCCTGACAGGCGGGAATCACTTCCAGTTCGATGTTCCGATTTCCCAGGTTGTAAATACTCTGCTCAGACACCAATCCCATAAAATTGCGTTTGGATGCCAGTTCCTGTGCTTTGGCGATGTTCCATCCCGGGAAATTGCTGCTGCCAACGTACAACACCTTGCCTTCCCGTACCAACTGTTCCATGGCCTGCCAGATCTCCTCCCACGGCGTGTTTCGATCGATGTGGTGCATCTGGTACAAATCCAGGTGGTCCGTCCGGAGCCGCCGGAGACTGTCCTCGCATGCTTTTTTGATATGATATGCGGAAAGTCCCCCATCGTTGGGGCCGCCGTCCGCCATGGATCCGTATACCTTGGAAGCGAGCACAATTTCATCACGTCGGGAAGAATCTTCCGCCAACCATTTACCAATAATCCTTTCCGTGGTGCCTTTCCCTTTGCTCCAGCCGTAAACATTAGCGGTATCGAAAAAGTTGATTCCCAGTTCCCGCGCCCGGTTCATAATGGCAAAGCTGTCTTCTTCGCTGGTATGTGGTCCAAAATTCATTGTGCCAAGACAGAGTCGGCTGACCTGCAATCCGGTACGACCTAAATAAGTGTACTCCATAAATCCTCCTTCATCTTCACTTTCGATCAATTAATGAAACAAAGTAGACATCATTTCGCATTGCAATCAAGGAAACAGTCCGGAATTGTATTCCGGAAAACTCATTGCGGGAGCAATCGCTCTGTAAAGATTGGTTTCGGCTCCCAGGGATCCGGCTGGCTGTCAAGGTCCGGATGTCCGCCAATATCTCTGGCAAACTCCACTAATGTTTGCAGTGAAAGTCCGACGTACTTTTCGATGCCCCTCTCCTGGAAATTCCTGAAAATTTCACCCGCATCACCGGAATGCTTCGTTTTGCCATGTTCATTCCGCTGGCGCATCTTTACACCGGCCGCTGCGAGTTTAATGAGTCCCTTCAGGAAATCCCCGGCGCCGGTGGTATGCCCTGTCGCATGCCACAATCCCTCCCACTCCTCGTGTGCTTCCCAGTAAAAGCCATGGTTGAACAGATCGATCCCAAAGAGATAAGAACCGGATTGTTTCCAATTTCCGGGATCAAGTGATGCCGGTGAGGGTTCCGGCTTCCCATAGGAATGTCCTTCAGGATCATTTATGGGGTGGGGAGCCTCTCCCGGTATAAAGGTATATTCAGGTAGATTTCGGTCCGGTACAAATCTCGGAATACTTAATTTTTCGCGCATCGGTTGGATTTGTTTCTATCTTGACTTTTCACTAGAAAAAACGTTATCCGTCGTGGAGGAGACAATCAACTCCTAATATCTCCGGAATCTTTGGAAACTTCCGCAAAAATCGGTGGAAAAACTGTGTACAAATAACAGAAATATCGGTAGTTTCAAGCGGATTTTGATTTTGCGTAATTATTTTTGAAGCATGTTTAATGGTGAGGAGAATTTTCCATGGAATTGAGCATTGCGATAGTTGTTGCGATTATCCTTATTGTGGTGCTGTTCGAATACCGGATTCGTCGTCCGGATCAAATTGTGCTCGGGGAATCCGACGGTGACATAAGTCGTCGCCGTATGCCGATTTATCCACGGCACTTTTCGCTTGCACTACCAACGCATGTCCACTCATCCGTTCTGGAGATTGAAGCCGAAGCCACCGGAAAACTGGCGGTGTTTGTCAAGTTATCTGCCTCGGTAGCTGCCGACCAGGATCACCTGCCGGCGCTGGTGCGTGCCGGCGGATGGCAGGAAGATGCCGTGTCCCAGGCGGCGGGTGAGTTCGAATTGCTCTTGCAGTCCAAAGTGCGGGCATTTACCGAGAACCACGAAATCGAAGAGCTTACCACGGAAAAACTGTTCCGCTATCTGGATGAACAGATTGGAGACCGGGTCGAAGAACTGGGGCTGGAGGTGATCTCCGTCACCGTGCAGGCCATTGAACCGGTCGATGAGGAGATAGCCACGGCCATGCGTCAGCGCGAGTCCGCCCGCATCAAGGAACAGACCGAAGTTACGGAACAGGAAGCGCGTATCACCGCCGCCCAGTCGCGGATCAAAGCGGACGAGGAAATTGCCCGTTCGGAGCACAAACTTTCCATGGAAAAACTCGACTTGCAGGAGCAGAAGGAAGATCGGGAATCGGCGCTGGAGACCAAGCGCGTGAAGGAAGACATCGAGCGCCGGAAGATGCAGTTCGAGCTGGACGCGAAGGAAGTTGAACTGTTCAGGGAGAATCCGGAGCTGCTGATGCTGACGCCGCAAATCGCCCGGCTCGCGGAAGCCAGCCAGAACCTAAAGAACGCCAAAACCGTGGTTTCGCTCTCCTCCAAGGATTTTGACGAAGAGACACCGCTCATGCAAACCCTGCGGAATCTCATGCAGAATCTCGGGCAATCCGTGGGAAAGGACAAAACTTCCGATACGGCCGAATAATGTCGGCTCGGTCTGAACCTCTTTAAACCAAATTACTTAGTAAAGTCAGATGAACCAACCATCCACTACACCCGGTTCGTTGGAATATTTTCGCCTTCGGCCGCTCAAGGCCGTCAAGGTCTCGGATATCAGTGAGACCACAGCAAACGCGCCCGTCCCGGCGGAGAAAAAGGTCAATTTCCATATCGGTCATCCGGTATACGACAGCCGACTTCTGGATATATATGCCTCATTGGTGTCCGGTTTACCGAAAAATGTCCGGCATCAGAACGGTGATGCGCTCAGGGGATCACTAGAAAATACTCTGTGGGAAGAGACCGATGAATCCACACTCCGGCTTCTGTATGAGGCGATGGAACAGAGCGTCCAATATATCCCCAGAGGTGGCTACTCCGGAAAAAAACCCAACCGGCTCGCCGAACTGGTCCGGGGCTGGCTTGAGGACCACCAGCGAGAAGGACTGGATTACGGTCTGGGCGGAGAATCCGAACCCCGGGAAATCGTATTCAGCGCCGGTGGGCAACAGGAAAATATGCGGGTGCTGTTTCATGCGCTTTCGCGCACACTCATCCAGACGCCAGCGTACATATTTGCCCATGGCAATACCATACCGAAACATCTGACAAGCTTTGATAATCTGGTATTCCCGCAAACGCCAGCGGATGAGTTAAAACTCCTCGATACTCTCTCTGCACACTTTAACTCACTTCCGGAATCACCGCACTTTCTGGTGCTATTCAGGATTCATAGCGAAAGCGTCCGCCGGGAACTTCGCCGGATGAGCCTCGACTATCCTCTGTTTTTCATCGAGATGAACGATGCGCTGAATCATCATTCTTTGGCCAGAGAAGCGGGTATGCTGAACCAGGTGCTGCGGTTCATCTCTCCATCTGCCATTCATTCTTCCATAACCGCGGATTCTCTCAACATCGTCGCCGGCTACGCGGAATTTGTGAAACTGTTCGAGACCATTCACTTCCAGCTCAAGGGCACGCCCTCCGGAGCGGAAATCGTCCTCCTCACCACACAGATTGAACGAGCTTTTTCAGGAGATTCCGGAGGACCTGAATCAGAGGAAAATAGTCAAAAGCAAGTCGCTGATCCGTCATCGATCACAGAATTTGAATATACAGCAGAAGTGGCAGAACGATTTGGTAGCAGGATTCAAGACATAGTAGAAAGTCGAGCGGCAAAGGCGGAATCGCTTGTTGAGCGGCTGGCTGATACCAGCGATCGTTTGGGACGCTCCGTACTCCCGGAGGATGCAGGTATTTCCGATCCGCTCATGGGAATGGATCGACATGAAATCGTTGAAAAATATGTTCACGGTAACCCCGGTTTCAGCGCCGGAGAGATCACCGAAAGTCTGCTGAGTCAGTTCTTACGGCATCATCCGGAATACGAATCCGAATCAGCCGCTGTCGTCAGCGGCTCTGCGAGGACAGCGTTGAGTCTCCTGGGATTCCACTGCGGAATTCGTGAAGCCGTGGTACCGGACCTGAGCTGGACGTACGAGCACTGCTTCCCCTCTGTGGAGGCGGTATCTCTGGGTGAAAATCTGACATTGGATGCCCGCGCCATCATCGATCATATCAGAGGAAAACTGGAAGCTGATCCGGAATGGCGGGAGTACGGCGCATTTGTCCTTAACAATCCGCATAACGCCAGCGGCAGGGTATTCGAATCCTCAGAAGTCAAACTTCTGCTCCGGTGGCTACTCAGCCACGATATCACCGTGATTGACGACCTGGCTTACGAAAATCTTGGCCCGATGGAATCTCTCAACGGTCCGCCAACGATGCGTGCCCTGGCGAAGGATCTTAAACGGAGCGGTCATATCCGGGCGAGCCAGCTCCGGAACCTGATAACCGTTCACTCCCTTTCCAAAACCGACTGCTTTGCCGGTGCGCGGTTGGCCGTAGCACATATCCCTGACAAAGAGATTCTCGCGCGGTTTAGCACAATGAATGCCGGCATCGTACCGAACACATTTGCCGTGCTCATCGCTTCCCTGTTTTACCGGAATCACGAGGAAGATATACGTCAATTCTGGCAAATGAGGAATACTATTTTACACGATCGCCTCCAGGCGCTGTTGGATGCTCATGAAGCGCTGCCGGAAGAACGGAATCCGTTTGGCATTCGTATCCGTGCACCGCAGGGCGCCATGTACCCGCACCTCACCATCGACGAATTGCCCGCGGGCATCTCGCTGGACTGGCTGGGTATCGGTCTGGCCACCCGCGGTATCGGCCTGGTTCCGCTCACCACTTTTGCGAGAACATCCGAAGGGTTCGATCTGGCGCGCAAGAGCTTCCGCCTCACCCTGGGCGGCGCTGATCCTGCGGAAGAACTCCGGCATAAAGCCCGGCGGGTACTGATCGACCTCAACCGGCTTATCAGCGAAGAAGCCGCCAATTATAGCAGGGAACCGCTTCCGCCGCCGGTTCGGAAATCTCCCGGTTCCAATCATTTCGATCATGCTGCAAACCGCTGGAATGAACTATCCGCGAGACTCGCCACGCTTTCCAAAGAAAAAATAGCCGGAGAGCTTCGGAAATTTTCCAGAGAAATCGATACCGAGCGGTACGCGGCTATTTTTTCCCGGTCTCATCTCCCGGAGCGACTTGAAACGCTGACGACACAATTCAAAGACAGAATGGAGATGGCCCAATCGCTGGTGTCACAAACAACCAGTCGGAATAAGGAATCCGTTCTCAAACAACTCGAACGTGAGTTAATCCCGACATCTCTGGATTCCAAAGAAGAAAATTTCAGGAATCGGATGTTCGACCGGACCGTCCATCCCACGCAGATGAACTCGCTGAAGGTGGATATACTGGCGAACAAACTGTTTCAAAGTCTACTCAACGGGGAGCGGATTCCTGAGCACCGACCGGACGAAATTTCGGACGAACTCATCGAAGAATATCTGGGCACAAATGTGCCGCTGCTTTCCAGGGAGGAGATGAGCGAACTGGTGAACGATCTGCGCATGATGGTCGGCACTGAGGAGTATGCCCGGCTCCGGTATAACCTGGATATGCCGCTGTTGCTCTCCTTCTGGGGTGACTGGGACGGCAGTACCCGGCCATCGGGACAGGGACACCGTCTGGCGGCGGCCGCCCTGCTGGAGAACGTTTCCCAACTTTCGGGGATATTACAATCTCTTTCGGAACGGGATAAAACCATAGAAATTTCCACAGAACTCCTGGATGACATCCGGAGGCTGGATGCCAGTAAGCGCGAATTCTGGGACCTGCTGAATGAAATCACATCGCTGACCAATCAGTTGGAAAAGCGCTACCAGCAGGTGTTACCGTTCGGCGTGCAACCGGGCAAACTCCGGAAACTCGGAATGCGACTCCGGCTGGCCAGGGATCCGGTCAGGGCGCTCTGGCAACATAATGATCGGTTAGAGCGCAAGATGCGTAAACTCCGGGATCAGCGCCGGGAAAACCTGGAATACTATTTTGCGCTGAACCAGCGATTGCGGAAGACGCTACGGAAAAATCTCGACGTATTGGAGCAACACCTCGAGGATCCGGCGGTGGCTCTTAAGGCCGGTACATACCGGGATATCCTGAAACGCTTCGTGTTAACCCCGCGCATTCACCAAAAAATGATCCTGGCACAGGACCAGTTTGCCATCGATGCCACGGTGCACAACATCACCGAAATCAACGAGATCGCCGGGAAGTACGGGCATCCCGGCCTGGTGATGGCGTTGCAGATCAGCATGTCCGACGAACCGGAGGCGTTCATATCTTTGGAACGAAAGCTCCGGTCCCGTCGCGATGAAGTCCTGCGGGACAATCCCGGACTCGACCTTCCGCGAATTAAGGTGGTGCCGCTTTTCGAGGATGTGGATACAGTGCACAATCTGGAGTCGTATCTGGACAGCGTGTGGGATTACGCCGGACACAGCCGGAAGCTCGACCAGTCTCAAATTCAGCGATTCAGCGAGATGGTCTGCGAGCTGTTCGTGGCCGGGTCGGATCTGAGCCAGCAGATGAGCCAATTGGCCGGAGCCGAGCTGTACAAGGAGGCCAAGCACCGCGCCATGCGCTGGCTTACAAACCACGGCCTGGTCGGGAACATCCGGATGAAACTGGGCAGCGGCGAACCGATGCAACGCCAGGGTGGCTATTTCGACGGCAATGCCGGATTGCCATCAACTGAGATATCGCGCCCGGATGCGCTACAGCTCAAACGCAACCTCTCGGAAGCCGGGCGCCGGAGTCTCGCGTATGCGCGGAGTCCACTCCGGGGTGTCTGGGCCGGTGGCGAGTTTCGGACGTTCCAAAGTAATGTATTTGAACGGCTGCGGTCACTGACCAATAACCAGCGAATCGAGCTCTTTCACCACGTGACGAAATCCCAGCAGTCATACGAAGAAAAACTGGCGCGTGCCTCCGAGCCACTCGTCAATACCCGCCTGGAATTCAAAGAACGCGGCGCCCAGGATCTGGAGATGCTGACGCGGGGCCACCAGAATCCGGTGTACGAGGAATTAACGGATCTCATGACCAATAACTTCCGGCAGATCCTGTACGGACGGCCGGAAGATGTGGTCGGCATTCACGTAATCTCCTATTTCATCGCGCGAACCACGCCCTCACTCAGGGATCGCCCGGTGGTTCGTCCCAGCCGTGACAGCGACGAAAACGTGGGACAGCAGATCGTTCAAAAGATTGCTCAAACCCTCCCGCTTTCGCAACACGGCAGCCTGCTCCGTGCTATCGGGCACAATCGTTCCCAGACTATGGTACTGGGCATTAATCAGCTGACTACCGGACTCTTCCGGGCACTCCGGGAATTCCAGGACTCCCGCACAAGTGACAACGAGGGACTGGCGCAAATCCGGAAACATATCCTCCCGCAACTGCCGGTGTACGATATTCTTCACACGCTCCGAATTTATCAGGATACCGAACTCAAATACATCGGCCAGATGGAGCCACTCTTTCCGGCCAGCAATTCGGCATTCTCCGCTCTGCATGAGGATTACGCGGCCATGCAGCAGTATATCAGACCGCTGCAAAAAGAGTTGTTACGGCGTCAGGGACTCGATCCGGATGAATTTTTCACCGGGAACGGCTTTAATCTGGAACTCCTCCAGTTCTTCCGCCCGGATCTCGCCGTACTTCTCCAGCCTGACCTGTTCAACACTTCTCTGGAATCACTTATTCCAAAGAGGAAATCAGCCGGGCGCTCCAACGGAAAGTGGCAGGTTCACATGGAAGACCTGCTCCGGATGCCAGGCCGTATCAGGGAATGGCGCGCGAAAACATGGAACCTGGTTGGCGAACCGATCCGCGAGCAGGTGGAACGATTTGTGGAGCTGGCACATGCCATCCAGACACTGACCCAGCACGAGGACGCCGGTGGATCCCGGTTTACCAGCGATCCCACTCAAGCGGTCCGTCTGGGCTCACAGGTGACCGATCTGCTGAAAAATGTGCAGGACGACTCCATGCGACAATTTTTACACACCGTGGTGCAATATCTCACCCAGATCCCGGAAAACGTTTCCGAGGTACCGGTGGATGTAATCCGCGCGCTCCGGGACGTGGAGCGCCTGGTCAAAATTGAAGAGCAGGCGCTGGACCAGGAGGAACAGACACTGCTCCGGTTTTATTTGCTGCAGATGGCACGGCTCGCCGGAGAGAATGGCTGATCTCCATCTCCCTGGGGTAATCTTACTCCACCTTTCAACTGATATTCAAATTTCTGTTAATTATATTAAGACCGTTGGAAGATAATCTTTACCAAGAGGAGGAAATTGATGATTTCTGATAAAATTGAAGCGTTGCTCAATGATCAAATCGCAAAGGAATTTTATGCTTCGCATTATTATCTCGCGCTGGCGTCCTGGTGCGATACCCAGGGCTACGAAGGCGCTGCCCACTTCTTTGTCGCACAGTCCAATGAAGAGCGGGAACACGGCATGCGGATTTTCCACTACGTGAACGACATGGACGGACATGCCGTTGCGCCTGAGATTGAAAAGCCGCCGGTGAAATTTGAATCGTTCGGCTCGACTTTTGAGAATGCCCTGGAGCAGGAAAGGCAAAACACCAAAGCTATTCACGAAATTGTGGATGTCTCCCTGGAAGAGAAGGACTACAGCACCTATAACTTTATGCATTGGTATCTGGACGAGCAGGTGGAAGAGGAAACATTGTTTAAGGGCATTCTTGACAAACTGAACATCATCGGTGATGACAAAAGCGGCTTGTACATGCTGGACAAGGAACTTGGACAACGTCAGGGCGCTCCGGCTGCCGGCGAGGGTGAAGAATAACCTCTAAAGAATAGCACGCAGCCCCCGACAGGCCGGAGTTCGCGAAAAAACGGATGAACGCAGAGTGATTCTGCGATCACTAAGCAACATTGGGGGCTGAAGCCCCCAAATAGAAACGGCATTCCATTCCCCGCCATGAATGGCGGGGCTACTCATATTTATTGACACCAGACTGTTCAGGATATGCTGTTGCAGGTGGATATCCTGTTGTACATACTTTTTTTGTCACAAACCCGCTATAGAGATTGCCGGAATTCCAGGCGCTCGCCCCGGGAATTTGCAAGTAAAAAGAATAATGCCAAAACCAACTTCATCTGTTCAGGTTTATTCTTATCAGAAAACTTAGTTTTATCTGTGATAATCCGTTTTTTCAGCGTGTATCTGCGTGCTATTCTTTTATCCTGCCTGTGACTCAACCGCCTCCACATCTTTGGGGATGTCTTCAGACAGTACACGGCAACCGTCTTCGGTAACAAGTACGTCGTCCTCGATACGAACACCGAGTTGTTCTTCCTGGACATAAATCCCCGGCTCAATAGTGAGTATATTGCCCGGCTCCAGCGGTGGCTTGGTGCTGCCTACGTCATGAGTATCCAAGCCCAGGAAATGGCCAATGGAGTGCATATAATATTTCCCGGTCTCCTCCTTATCACCGATGAGTTCCAAATCCATTAACCGATCGCCAAGCATATCTTTGGCCTCCGCGTTTAGTTCCTTCATCTTCACGCCAGGCTTCACCGATTCAATGATTGTCTTTTCAACCGATAATACGGCTTCATAGATCTCCCGTTGCCGATCGGTAAAAGTACCGTTCACCGGAACTGTTCTCGTGATATCTGCACAGTAGTGGGAGTACTCTGCTCCTACGTCAGTCAGGAGCAGTTCGCCATCATTTACCTGTTTGGAGTTGTCGATGTAGTGGAGTGTAGCCGCGTTAATCCCTGACGCGATAATCGGCTCGTACGCATACCGGCGGGCGTTGTTTGCGATGCAATGATAGGCTAGTTCCGCTTCCAGCTCATATTCCATGACTCCCGGAGATAACCGTTTCCAGATAGCTTCCAGCGCCTTCCCAGTGATTTCTATGGCCTGCTCGATCAGCTGGATCTCTTCCGGCTGCTTAATCCGACGGAGATCGTGAGTGATTTTACCCACCTTTACGATATCCAGCGCCGGGAGAGATTTGCGGACTTTCCCGACAAAGGCGACATTTTTTGACGTCCCATATTTGAACCCCAGGTCATCGTAATCCGCGTAGAGTACCTCCCTGTCCCGCTGAGCGTGGATGAACGTATCTTCAAAACTTTTTTCCCATTGGATGTATTTGGCGTCGATACCACTGATTTCTTCGGCGGTCTCCTTGTCCAGCATGGTGCCTTCCCAGACCTCTTTGGACGGGTCCGGTTGCGGAATAAACAATGTTGTCGTCTTTCCTTTGGCATCCTCCGGATGCATCATCAGGATACAACCCGGCTTTTCCAGTCCGGTAAAATAAAAGAAGTCGCTGGACTGCCGGAATTGATGGAACTGGTCCACGCTGTTTACGACCGGCGTCGCTGCATGGAAGACAGCAATGCTCTGCTCTTCCATCCTGGCGATGAACTTCTCTCGATTGCGTTCGAAAAATGTGGGGGTTAGGATGGGATCACGCATGTTACTCCGGTGTTATAGAGTTTAAGTTATGGTATTATCGTTGGTAGTCGCGGCTCGTTCGACCAAGCTCACGACTGGTTTAGCCGCGCTTTTGTTCGTTGTTTTCATTCTATGCTCTTCATTCAAAACGAAAAACCGCTGAAGCGGTTACTACCAACAACTTTCTCCTATTGTGTTGTGAACTAGAAAATTGGATATTCAATCTGTTCCGTTCTCCCTTCTCCCTGCACCTTTCTCCCATTTCCATTCAGCTTTTCAAGGTAGAATCGAGTAAGAGTAAGATTATGATTATCCCAAAGGGATCCCTATGGGAAGATTAAGAAAAACCCTACTCTCTATACCCTTATACCCCTATACCTTATACCCCGTTACCGGTTTCATCACTTAAAAAAGTCCTTCACCACGTATCCGGCAATGTCGGGATTTTCCTTTAGGCGGCGGGAACTGTATGCGTACCAATCCTCGCCGAACGGTACGTAAATCCGAACGGTTTTCCCTTCATCCACCAGCGGCTCGAGGATATGCTCGACCGGCACTCCTAACAATGCCTGGTATTCGTATTTATCCTCAGAAATATCTTTATTATCGATATAGGTCCGGAAATGATCGATCAAAAACTCATCATGGGTGGCAAGCCCGATATATCCACCATTGTCCAGATAGATCTTCCCGAGTTTAATGAAGTTTTGTCGAACCTCTTCTTTTCCCTGGAATGCGATTGACGGGGGTTCCTTATAAATCCCCTTGCAGAGCCGGACGTTGATATCCTGCTCCAGCAGCCGATGCATGTCTTCCGCTGAGCGGTGAAGATAGGCCTGAATGACGGCTCCGATTTTTTTGTATTCCGCATGCGCCCGTTCCACGATTTGTAGCGTATCCTCGGTGACGCTGGAATCTTCCATATCTATTCGGATGAAGAGATCGCTCTCCCGGCCCAGCTCCATAATCTGATGAAAATTTTCCCAGCAGAACTCCGGATCGATACTCAATCCCAGCTGGGTCAGTTTCACCGAAATCCCGGTGCGGATCTCCGGGTGCTGCCCCAACTCCCGGATTAACTCCTTGTATAGTCGCAACGGTTTTTCGGTCTCCGCTTTATTCGTGATGCTCTCACCGAGTACATCCATTGTTCCGAGAAAACCGCGATTATTCAGATCATAGACCTGCTGGATTCCATCCTCCAGCGTCTCTCCGGCCATATAGCGTTTTGCCACCTGGCCTATCAGGAAATTCGGCGCCAGGGGCATCATACCAACAATCAGTTTATTCAACCAATTCACAGGTGCACCTCCGGGGGGATTTGGACATTCACGATGTCATAAACTTCTTTGGAAATCTGAGTGCAACTTTTATTCCCGCTTGGGAACATATCATTTCAGATATGAAAATCTAAGAAAATTAACTAGTTATATCGGGAAAAATATGTATAGAAAAATTAAAAGCCCCTCGAGGTTTCCCATCTCTGGCAAAATCGTTCTTTGCATGATGATTGGACTACCCGTTTTCATCCCGGTGCCTGAGGGCGTCAGCAAGTGTCCAGAACCACAGTATCGAAAATATCGCAAACACCACTATTCCATGAATGATATAGGCCGAACCATTCTGCATGTAGAGTTCATATCCGAATCTTAGTCCCAGCAAATAGAGGGGAATCATGAGATAGGAGAGGTAATTATCGCGCATATAATACCACCAGATTGCGCCACTCCACAGAAGTGGGAGCAGCGTTAACAGTGCTTGTAGCCCCCATTCGCTCCACGTCAACATCCGGGGTGGCACCAGTGCGAGGAAAACCAACACCACCAACAGGAAACGTAGCAATCCGTGGTTAAAATATTTATTCCAGATGATGGTGAATAGTCCAAGTCCTACTGCATACAATAACCCCTGGGTGAATGCGCTGCCAATGGCACCGAATGCCGGTATCGTTGAGCTCAGAAACGTCGGAATAGTGTCCGTCGAAAAAAGTGCCAGTGCCGGAAACTGGAGTTTTATCCAGGATTGAATTTCGGTCAACCCAACAAATCCCAAAAGCGCGATCAGCACCGTGAACAGGGAATCTCTGGCAAACACATACCGTTCCGGCGCCTTCCACGCCAGGAGGCTCCCGGGGTAGTACAAACGGGCCAGGGCCGTACCAAGCAGAATTATCCCCCCGTACACGATCCCTGCCAGAATCAGCGAAATAACCAGTCCGATCTGAAACTGAGACCACGGTATAGTCGTGGTATATTCACTCACCAGTACGCTCCAGCGGTTCAGCTGAGTCAGCACCACCAGGAGAGCGACGATAATTCCGATAACAATTGTTGGCCGCCACTGAAAAGAGTCCGTATTTCTGAGTTTGACAATGAGCAGTACAATGCCGCTGATGCCAAAAAGTATCAGCACCACGATCCGGCCGATGTTATGGAACGTCCGCCCCAGTGTTTGCGCTGTCCGGGTTCGGAGCCACTCTTCCGGCAGTTTATAATCCCGGATAAATTTACCGACTTCACCGCCGGTGACGGACATCCGTAAGAGTGCTTTTCCCTGCCCGATATTGGCCCAAAACGAATCGCGCCCCTCGAAGGTTATTTCGTAGTCCAGCCGATTTGGCCGGGCGTTTTGCTCCACGCTACGGATCGTGTACATACTCGTATCCACATCATTGGAAACAAGCCAGGCAAATGCCCGATCCCGCGCCTCCAGTTCCGTAAGCGAATCGCCCGGTGTCGATTCTGAGACAATGTGCTGAAACGCCAGCAACTCGCCGGTATCCGGGTGGTAATGCAGCCGGTACTCTTCCTTTTCCAGCGGGTGGAAATAACGAATCCGCCAGTACTCGGGATAGAGGAGATCCTCCAGCACCATCTGTGCAGAATCGACGGTGGTATTCTCCAGAAGATACTTCAACACCTGGGCGCGATTTCCTGAGGACATGGTTACGGCTCGCCGGAAGGCCTCAGCCGAATCGGTACGGGACTTGAGCCACTGGTGTCCGTCCTCGATAATTTCCTGTTTGCTGATTTTTACGTTCACGAAATCGGTGGGGCTCTTGCTGGACAGAAAAATACCGGAAAACAGAATTAACCCGGCGACAATTCCGATGCCGATTTTGCGATACGAGAGTTTGTTATACCGTATTTCGAATTGTTTTGGCTCACTGGGTGGTCTGGGTGGGGCCGATCCTTCGTCCTGGTTTGTCAGCGATTGTGACGGCAGGAATCCGCCGTTACGAAGATAAAAAATTCCTGCTATGACCAACGGAATCAGGAAGATCCCGGTGGAGATGGCGCCAGAGGCGATAAAGTACGGATCGCCGCTTCTGAACAGGAGGAATGCCGTATAAAGGGCATCGACGGTATAGTGCCAGATGAGCGCAGCGACAATACCGAATCGGAGCATTACATATCCGATAATGACGCCGGCCACACCGACCTCCAGCCCGCGGATATAAAATGGCTGATTCGGGTAAGCGGCGTGTCCGAACCCCCAGATGAGCGCCGGAATAAGCACCGCCAGCCAGCGGACCTTTAAATATTTTTCCAGAAATGGGATGGAAAACATCCGGGAGATAAATTCTTCTGATACAGCGGGAAAAAATCCCATCAGCAGGACAAAGATCCAGGGGATTGCCGTGTTCAACAGCTCCGAATACGGAATATCTGCCGGTGACCAGGCGCCGAGATTTGCAGATATGAGGTAGAATACCGTCTGGTACGCCATAAAGAAACAGGTCAGCACCAGTCCGACGACGATAGCGATGAAGAATTTTTTCGTTTTGATACCGCGAAGGGTGAAGGCCTTGCTTACAGAGAGTTTATCACCGTAGCGCTCCCGGTAGAGTGGTTCGGCCGCCGCAGTCAGGAAGAATATCCCACCGCCAGCCAAAAGTGCCTGTAACAGACTGAGCAGGATCTCCTGTGTGAGAAAATCACCGTATGCATCGGTTGTGGAATAATTGTATAGCGTGATCGGCAGGGAATTCAGCTGGCTGGCCAGCATGAGCACAAACGCCACCACGCCGAATTTCAGGCCGGTTTTCCATTTGATGTCGCCAAGGCGGGACTTCTGGATTAAGACCACGAGCATTACGAGGACGGTCAATAATAAAAAGAACGACGCCACCTGTCCGGTGGTGTTATTTGCCGATCGAAGCTGCTGGTATTCTCTCGACCATGCCTCCGGGACTTTCAGGTACTCCCGGTATCCCCCGAATTCATCTCCCTTGATGGTGACTTCGTATCGGTAATCGGCATTTGAGTCACCAGAAATGAGATCGGTACGTCGCCAGGTAAAGGTATGATCCGTTCGGTTCGGCAGTTTTTCGGAGGCGTGCTCCAAAAAGGTCAAATTCGTCAGCGATCTGCTCAGCGTTGAGGTCATCGTCTCTTCAGCCAGTGCACGGGCCTCCCGCTCACTCAGATGCGCGTCTCCGGCATCTTCCGGTAACACATGGTCGTACCGTATAATCGCACCCCGCGGGCTGACGGCAACCTGAAATTCTTCCTTTTCTTTGGACTGATACCAGCGATGATTCCACCGCCAGATTCGTATAGACCCGGAAAGCAAGTCGTTGGTCTCTTCCAGTCCCTGGGTACGCTCCAAATAGATTTTGGCCTGGTTATCGTAATCGAAAATCGAAGCATGTTTATAGGGAGATATTGTAAAGCCCAGCGTTTCGAGAAATTGCTGCCCGATAGTCTCCGACGCCTCTTTATCGACCTCAAATCGGATACTTGCCTCAGGAAATGCGTCGTCGAAATAGACCCAGGTGACCACAATGGAAACCAGAGCTATGGCGACAGCCACAAATAGTATGCGGACATCTTTACGCTGGAACTGTTCTAACTGTTGTTGATCCATGAAATAGTATTGATCGGTAAGAATTTAGAAAAGTGTCCCCTCGGCTCCAGAATATAATGCGTCGTGAGGTTGGAGTGAACAGCTTTTTTCTGCCTGGGGAGGAAACAGGTTTTTATTGCGATGAATTATTCGGGACAAAATAATATAGAGTGCTATCCCCCCTGAACAGCGGGTTCAACAGGAATTATGAGTTCCATCTTGAACCGGATTACTCCGGTGAATCTTCGATAATCTTCCGCTTAAACCCGCTTCGCGGCCTTTAAGCGGAAGACTATACCCATACCCTTTATCTCTCTGTACCATGCATTGTATACTCACTTTTTTCGGATTCCGATCAGTTACAACCGCTGGCGGATCATATCAATGATTGCATCTTCTCCTGGGAACGATCCGGTCTGTTTCTTGGAATATTCCAGGCTTCCGTTCAATTCGATTTCGAAGACGCCTCCCCCGGAAGGCAGCAAGGTCAGTTCCTGAATCCGGGTGCCGAAGGTTTGTAATATGTTTTCCGCCAGACCGGCGGCTTTTGGGAGATAGTTTCACTCGTTACAATATTCGATGCTGATGCGCATAAACTATTTCTCCTTTTCATTGTTTAATTGTGATTCAATTTTTTCCAGCCGATCAACCAGTGACATCCGTTCCGTCCGCAATTTCTCCACCTCATCCTGAAGCTCCTTAACGGCTTTGCTCTGTTGTTGGCCCTTTTGAATGGTCCGGGCGGCTAACAATGCCGTCCGCTTCAGCATCCCGTTACCCTCCTGTTCGGCGTAATCCTTCAGTTTGGTTACGGTTCCAAGATCACTTAAATGCTGTAATCCAGCCAGGACACTCATTTTCACCCTGAAGTGCTCTTCGGGTGTCAACAGGTCCAACAGGCGCCGCTTTGCCGTGTCGTCGTCCTCGCCCATTTTTCCCAGAGTAACTGCAGCGGCTGCGCGGGCGAGTGGAGATTTACCTCGCTGAGTGAAGGATACTAATTCGCCGATCGCCTCATCATTTTTGAGTTCGGCGAACCCATTGAAGACGCCGGAGCGAATAACTTCATTAAAAGATTCTTTTCCAAGGGATGACTTCAGTATTTCATACACGCCATCCGCTCTGGTTTTTCCCAGTGATGTATTGGCCGACGATTCGACGAAATAACTGGGATCGGATTTCGCCAGCGGACTCAAGGCCTCTGCCGTCTCTGCATCATGGTAATTCCCCAGCGCCTGAACTACCGCCCGACGGGTCTTAGGGTGCTCGAGATCTAAGGCGGAGATGAGATGGTCTCGTGCTCTGGTCGTTTTTACTCCTCCCAGAACCTTGGCGATTTCCGCCTGCACCCCCCAAAATTCTTCCTCCTGCAATGCCTTCCCCAACGCATCCACGACCTTTGCCGACGGATCCTTTTTCAACGCCTGCGCTGCATCTATCCGGGCCATTACATCGGTGGCGTTCATCAACTGGGAAAGCAGCAGTTCCTGCGGCACCTGGAGTTTTGTCTGCTTAAGTATCCAGTACTCCGGATCGAACAGAAACTGCTCCGGCTTCTGCTCAAGATTAAAATAGAAAACCTGTTCTTTTTCATTGATCCTGAGAGACTCGGAGACTTCATCCTTTGGCAGCACAAACCGTATCTCCACCGGAAAGTCGAATAGCGGGGTGTCATCCTCGATTTCATGTGTCTGTTTCACAATGACCTTTGCCGTCCCCGAATCGCCATTTTCATCCGGATTCCAGGTGTAATTCACCTCCAGCTCAGGATAGCCGGCGCCGAATACCCACTGGTCGAAAAATTTCTTCATATTACGGCCGGTTACATCCTCAATCGCCCGGATGAGATCAATGGTCTCCACATTCTGCTGTTGGTGCTTTGTAACGTAATGGTGCATTACATCCCAAAAGGTCTCGTCACCCAGTTCGCATCGAAGCATGTGAAGCACCAGCGAACCTTTTTCATAGAGATGCCGATCAAACACATCGATGGGTTCCCGGTATTTATCAACCACAATTGGCCGGCGATATTTTTTGGAATCCTCACCAAAATACCGGGTGGCGTTCTCATGCAGGGCGTACCGAAACTCATCATCGCCCTTATCGTGCTCTCGATAGAGCGCCTCGAAATAGGTAGCAAAACCCTCATTTAGCCAGGCATGGTTCCATTCTTTACAGGTGAGCAGGTCGCCGAACCACTGATGCGCCAGTTCGTGCGCTACAAGCGGCTCACTCTCAAAATCCAGGTGTGCCCGCTCGTCATGGAGCGTCAGCGCGGTCTGGGTGGTCGCCGTGGTGTTTTCCATCCCGCCGAAAACAAAGTCTTCCACAGCGATCTGGGCATATTTTTCGTACGGATATTTAAAATTCAGCTTCTCCGAGAAAAATTTGACCATATCCGGCGTCTTCCCGAACGAGCGTGCACCCTCTTCTTCCATGCCGGGTGCCACATAATAAGAAACAGGAATATCCTCGTAATAATCGGTGTGTTCCACGTACTCGCCCACCACCAGACTGATGAGGTATGACACGTGAGGAATTTCCTGCTTCCAGTGATAGGTTTTCTCGCCGGATTCCTTATTATGAGTCGTCTCCAGGAGTTTTCCGTTGGAGAGCGCGAAATATTTTTCGTCCACGGTGACAATGATTTCGCTGGAGGCCTTTTCATTGGGATAATCGAAGCACGGGAACCAGTACTTGGAGTCTTCATCCTGACCCTGGGTCCAGACCTGCACCGGCTTGTCCGGATAATCATCATCCGGGAGGACGAAATAGAGTCCCAGCCGGGGTTCAACCACTTTGTATTCGACGAGAACTGTGGACTCGCCTCCGGCCTCTAACTTCTCTGGCAGATTAATAATAAGTTTGGATCCGGTGTGCTCAAATTCCAGAGATGTTCCGGCGGAATCGCGGACCGACCGGATTTCCATTTCCGCCGCGTCGAGCGTTAACCGCGACAAATCGTCCCGGATGGCGGTAAATTGTGTTTCGCATTCGCCGAACATGATTTGGTTGTTGATTTCAAAGGACAGAGTGAGTTTAATGTGGGTAACATCCACCTCCCGGTCCGGCGCATACTGCCTTGGTGTCCCGGGCAGTTCGAAGGGCTGCCGCCCGGAGCTATTTTGGTCATTTAGCATCTCCGACAGCATTTGCTCTAGGTGCTGATCGTACTTGGAATAATTGCAGGCCATAGTCTCTCTCAGTTGTTAAATGCGTGGAAAATTCAGGAAACAGAAATAGGGAAAATCCGGGAAAATGGCAAGGTGAAAACGGCAAAATAGCACGCAGTCCCCGACAAGTCGGTGAACGCAGAAACAACGGATGACCACAGAGTTAAAATTACGGGTAAGATCAAGAAATAACTCGAACACCAAAACACTTGAACACTCTAGCACTGAAGTCAGAAATACACCCGAAACGACGTATAATACATATCCGGGTAGGCGCCGAATTCGGAGCGGAGAAGAGGTATGCGTTCTGTGGAAATTTCAGGTCGGCGACCAAGGCCAAAGAAGGCGCCGGCGCCGAGGTAGACATTCTGTGAAATATTATATTCCAGAGATGGTGCCAGAAAAACAGAGCGATCACCGGTGTTGTACAGTGCCTGGCCCGTTAGTGAGATAAGTGGTGTGTATTGATAGGTGAAACCCGGCGCTATATAACTTTTCCCCAGGAGATAAACTGCGCCATCCCGATACGCAGGAGTTGAGAAGAGATCCAGGTAATTCTGCTCAGCGTTAATACCGGCTTCGCTGTAATGGTATTCGATAAAGCCGTAGGATTTCCCGGTAAAGCTGTAATCCAATCCCATGGAACCGCGAAAATAGTTATCCACATTCTGAAAGGTGAGATCATCGAAAGGGCTGTTCAGCACATACGCCGCTTCTAACCAGAAACCGGCATCGCCCAGCGATCTGGCGAAATCCGTGCCGAGCAGGAGATGTTCCTGAAACTCCAGCAGGAGCAGAGAGACATCAGTCTCCATGGCATAAAATTTCGTCCTGGCAAACAGGGCACTTTCGTCGAAGGCAAAATCTTCGCCGGCAACATACCCGAAGTCAAATTCTCCCATGAACCCGATGGGAATCCGAACCCGGATGGCATCCACACCAGTGCGTTCCTCGGTGTCTAATTCCTCGTAGGTAAACGGTGCAATAATATCGGTGGGATTAATCACCCGTGCGCTGCCCCAGGCAATGGCCTGGCGTCCGATGTAGACGTCGGCGTTCTCCAGCGCGACGCTCACGAATACCCGATCCAGGTTCTGATACAGGCCGACGCTTTGCGATTGCCCCCGGTGCGGATAGACCTTCCGGTTCAAATCGAACGCGCGATACTGTTCCGGATTCACGTTAGAGGAGAGTAACATTGACTGATTGAAGAGTCCCGGATCCTGAACCCGGGGGACGAAATTGTACGCGCCATGAAATCCGACACCGTCGGTGAACTGATACGACAATTTCAACCGTACCCGGTTGGTCACCATGCCCCGGACTTTTTGCTCCGGAACCCCTGGTGGAGCACTGTAGTACTCAGGCGGATTGAAAATCACGAAAAAATTTTTATAGTATCCGCTGAACTCCAGGCCATCGACAGCTCCTCCCATCGCTGGGAAAAGAATTGTTAGCAGCAGAAGGAGCGGTCTGCGCATCATAGTTTTAACTCCGGACTTCATCACTGTCCACCTGGCCATCCTTGAGCCTGACCAGCCGCCGGGCCCGCTCCATAATGAGTTCGTCGTGGGTTGAAAAGACGAAGGTCATGCCGGTCTGTTCGTTCAGGTCACGCATCATGTCCAGCAGTTCGGAGCCTGTCTCGCTATCCAGGTTGGCGGTCGGCTCGTCAGCGAGAATCATGGAGGGCTGCGCCACCATCGCCCGGGCTACTGCCACGCGCTGTTGCTGTCCACCGGAGAGTTTTGTGGGGAGTCGATCTTCGAAGCCGGACAGCCCGACCTGGCCGAGGATATCCAGGACCCGGTGATGGCGTTTCTCCTTGGGCACGCCCTGAAGCAACATGATATACTCGACGTTCTCCTCCACAGAGAGGACCGGAATCAGATTGTACGCCTGGAAGATAAACCCGATGTGATCCCGGCGGAAGTCGGAGAGCTCTTTCCCGCTCATCTCTGAAACCAGATTCCCGTCCAGCCAGATTTTGCCCTTCGAAGCGGTATCCAGACCGGAGACGACATTCAAAAAAGTGGTCTTCCCGGAACCGGATGGACCGACGATGGCGGTGAATTCGCCCTTTTTTATAGTCAGATCGATCCCCCGTACAGCGTGAACAGCCACGCCGTTATCTTCGTAGGTCTTCTCCACGCCATCTGTGACGATGACGTTGTCGGTTTGTGATGAGGTCATGAGCCTTACATCCTTTACTTAGTGTCAAAGTGCTCAAGGGTTGTTATAGTTTTAGTGTTGGTAGTCGCGGCTTCAGCCGCTTTTTGTTAGTTGTTAGTTGTTTTGAGGCAAATCATTAATAAGCATTCAATTTCCTTTCAAAGCACTGCTATTTTTTCCTACAACCAACAACCGACTACAAACAACAAACAAGTTTCCCCTTCTACATACTGCCTTTCCCTCTTAAACAATTCTGATTAAGAGTAAGATTATGATTAAGATTAGGATTAGGAATCGACATAATCCTATACCATATACCCTTATACCCGTTTTTCAGAAGCTTTTCCGCATCGCCTCCGCCGGCTGCATCCGGGCAGCATACCAAGCCGGATAGAGTCCGGTTATTGACGTGAACAGGAATACGTAAACCGGGTATTCCACGAACTGGCGCCAAGTCATCACCGGATAGAGCATCTTCCGGAAGGTGACGCCGGCAAACTGGATTCCGGTATAGTCGATGCCGTTTACCATGGTAATCCACGTAATAAGATAACCAAGTACTATACCGACTATAATACTTACCACCGAGAGCGCCGCCGCCTCGTACACGATAAGTTTTCCCATTTCGACCGGTTTGGTGCCAACAGCCCTGAGAACGCCAAACTCAAACATCCGTTCATGGAGCGACATAAACAGCGTATTGATGATGCCGAGCACCACCACGCCGAACAGGATTATTCCAACGAAGAACGTACTGAACCGGGAATATTCCATCATGGATGCCAGTTGCGGCTGCAGTTCGATCCATCCAAGGGCTTCGTTGCCGTATTTCGAGAACTGCCTCCAGAACGGATTATCCTGATCCTGCCCGATACCCTGCTGCGAAAATTTAATAGCAATTTCGTGTGCTTCACCCTGGAGTCCCAACATTGATTGCGCCTTGGGCAGACGGATAAACGCCATCCCACGGTCCATTTCATCGATGCCGAACCGGAAGATCCCGGAAATGCGAAACATCTCCTGGACCAGGTCACCGGTTTCCGCCTCCGCCAGGGTTACCACCAGGCGCTTGCCCAGCTCAACCTTCAGAATTTCCGCCAGCTCTTTACCGATCAGGATATCTCTGGAATTATTTCCTATAAAATAATTACCCTCCACAACAGCTTCATCAATTTGTGAGAGGGGCTGTTCCTGCGCAGGATCCACCCCCACAATGTTGACAGCCTGCACATTGGACGGCGAGGTCGCCATACCGAAAGACATCATTCGCCTGGTGTATTCTGCCACGATATCCGAATTGTCCAGCTGCCGGATGACCGTGTCCAGGTTGGCGATGGTCATTTCCACTTCCTGGGTTTTGCGGTAGCCTTCCCGGTGGATTTGTCCCTCGCCGAGAAACGATGCAGTGGCGGACTGGATCATATTGTCTTCCATGCCTTTGACCAGCGCATCGGTGAAGATTAGCGCCGCCAGTCCCACCCCGATGGCCAGACTCGCCAGGATGGTCCGGCGACTATTCCGAAAGAGATTACGCCACGCCAGTTTGATAAATATGCCCATATCCGATTCCCTAGTGCATTCTCATGGCTTGCGCCGGTGCAATTCTCGCCGCCTTAATTGCGGGAAAAACGCTGACGATCAGCGCAGTGATGATCACGGTGATTGTCGGTAGCGTAATACTTCGCAGACTGTTCTCCGTATACATCCAATTGATCTGGATGCCACCCCAGTCCAGCGGCGTGGGCAGCGGGATGCCGTGAATGGAGAAATAGGAGTTCAGTCCTATAGCCAGCAATGCGCCGAGTATCACACTAAACACGGCCATTATGGACACTTCGTACAGGACCATTCTGAATACCTCATTGGGCCGGGTGCCCATGGCTTTTAGCACGCCGTACTCACGGGTCCGTTCCAGTACGGACATCAGTACCGTATTCAATACACCAATGGCCACGATGAGGATGATAACGAAGAGCATAATCCACATCCCCTGCTGGTCGGCCATCATGGTTTTATAAAAGGTTCTGGCGATCTCCATCCACGGTTTGACCTGCAGGTTTTCGTTGTTGAGTGCGCCGTCGATGGTTCTGGCTATCTCCCGGACGCCATGGATACTGTTGGCGACTACGATGATCTCATGTACCTGGTTCGGCAGGACAAACAGCTCCTGCGCATCCTTCAAATGGAGAAAATAGCCCGTCCGATTTTCCATCTGGTCGCCCCGGTCGACAATGCCCACAACGTGGTACAGATCGTTGGCGATGGAACCGTCAGCTCCCTGGGATACGATGACTGTGGTATCGCCGACTTCAGCGTTTAGTATATCCGCGAGACCTGTACCCAACATCACCTCGTGGGAGGGTTCGTCCGAGAGGTAGCGCCCCTGTTTGACCTTATCCCGGAAATCCGTGGCCGCATGCTCCAGCTGCGGATCAACGCCGATCGCGCGTACACCGGCGGTTTTATCTCCGACTGACGCCAGCCCCGAGGAATAGAGTCGCGGCGCCCATTCCTGCACCCGATCAACGGCCTGAACAGTATCGCCTACGTTTACGTAATCTTCGATGGTTTTATACAGGGAAGGCCGGTCCAGGTAATTGCCCTGATGAATCTGGACGTGTCCCATCTGATTCCGGGTAAACAGATCGATGATATAGGAATAGGTCCCGTCGGCATATCCGATAGAAAACGCCGACAGCACAAAACCACCGAACATGGTCAACATGGTCAGAATCGTGCGGCGCTTCTGCCGGAAAATATTTCTGAAGGCAATTTTAAACATGTTTAGAGTACCCTCATATTAAACACCGAAATACACCGAAAACACTGAGAAAAGCACAAAACAAACAATAAAACTTTGTAAAAACCGCCCGATTCATAAGACCACTCGTTTGAACTGTAACTTACTGCTACCGAAATTGATCAATAATCCCAGTTTGAACTGCGTAGCCTTCAAATAGTTCTTCAATTGCGCCAAATGGATTTTTTGGATATCTGCAACCGTCTTTAATTCGATTATAATTTTGCGCTCGACTAAAATATCGGCATAATATTCTCCGACGATTTTGTCCTCGTAATATACGTCTATCTTTCTCTGAGATATGCAGGATACTCCCGACTTTTTCAACTCGTAAACCAATGCATTTTCGTACACCTTTTCCAGAAAACCGGCGCCAAAATATGAGTGGACGTCGTACGCCGCCTGCCGAATTTTCTTCGTTAAATCCTGATAGAGCAATTCAGTCATATTCAGTGCTTTTCGGTGGTTTTCTCGGTGTCTCTCAGTGTTTAATTTTTTTTCAGTGACTTCGGTGTTTAATCATTATTTATCCGTATTCTATCAATTAGTAGGAGCGCAGGTTGCGGAGGGTAAAAATATTGTCATCGATGTCGGTGTTGAACTCGGCGTCCAGATACCGCAGCTCGGTTCTTTTGCCTTCTTCCTCCTGCGGAATTAGTTCCATCACTGCCGGAATTTGCCTCCCGTCGAAAGTAGTAATATCCTTAAAGTTCATCACCCGCATCAAAGTGCCGCCCTCGTCGTAATATTCCTCCCGAACCGGGATATAATCTTCCGCCCGGATTTTGATTATCTGTTTGCCCCAGATGATGGGGGTACCGTCCTTCGGTTCGGCCTGAATGTAGAGGTACCCGTCTTCCGCATCTTCAGGGTCAATAAGTTCGAAGGTATAATCTTCCAGCAACGAAAACTCCTTCACCAGGTCATCATTGGTAAAATCCGATCCCATCCAGGAGCCCATCATCATCGACGGCGGAATTTTCATCACCTTGTTCGTGTTCGGCAAGAAATTCCACATCTCGTTCCCGATGCGTAGTGTCGCCGTACCCGCTTCCTTTTTCGGTGCGGTAATCCGGATAAACGTCTTCTCCGTTCCCTGGGTCCAGGTTTTCATCCGCAGCGTCCGTTCCCAGTGCGGCGTGACGATATGCATCTCCATCTCCGCATAACTGGACTCGCTCCGGTACAGCCGATCTATTTTCCGGACAATCTCCCGGGCATCCGGCTGCTGGGCGGTCACCGTTGCCACCATAACCAGTGTTACCACAATTCCCAACAAAACTCGTTGCATAATCGAACTCCAGTTCCAAAAATTACATTTTCTCCCAGCGATGGGAAGCCCATCGAATCTCTGGAAATCCCTCATTGCGCTTGTACCCCCTTCAACACCATATCCACGTACGATTCAGCAATATTTTCCAACGGAAAATCCTTCTGGTAGATCACCCACTGCAGCATTAACCCATCCAGCGAACCGATAATAGCGGCCGCCAGATGTTCGCTGTTAACGTCAGACCGGAAATCGCCGGTTCGTTTTCCCTCTTTGATAATGTCCGTTAGAATGGCACTGTACTCGGTGTATATCGATTCCAGATCAAAACTCCCGGGTACCGCCCCTGCGTTATTCACCGGACTTTCCAGAATACCCTCAGCCCAGAAGACAAGCAGCATTTCAGCGACATCACCGTGGGTGCTTCCCATAAATTGTGTCATACCCTGGAAAAAACTCCGGAGCTTTTCTTCCGGTGACATATCGCCCCGGATTTCCCGAACAAAAAATGAACTCATTTCCTCCATAAGATAATCGAAGGCGCCAGCGAGGATAGCATCCTTACTGTCGAAGTATTCGTAGACGGTTCCCTTGCCTATCTCGGCCTGCTCAGCAATTTCCTGGATAGTTGTACCCGCAAGCCCTTTCTTTGAGAAAATCTCCATAGCCGCGTTGAGGATAGTACGTCTTCGGGCTTCTTTATCGACTCGTTTGGGCACCATAACGATAGCAATATAAATTTGACTGACTGGTCGGTCAAGTAAAAAATCAATAAAAATCCCGCCAACCGGATTCGAGTGATTGGCGGGATACGATCGCTACAAATTACACATGCCCGGAAGATTTATTCGGAATCGGCCTCTTCCTTTGCCTCCCAAATACCCATGACGACACCGGACGGATCGGCAAAGTGCGCCTCCCATCCCATATCAGCGACGGCATCCTTCTCCTTGAGAATTTCTCCACCATGCTGAGCGATTTTATCCAACATTTCCTCTATTTCTTCCACCTGGATATACACCAGCACACCCTTGGAGTCATCAATGGAGTCGACAGTCCGAAATCCGCCGGCCGGCCCATCCTCAGGCGTAAACGTCGTATAATTCATATCCGGTATGCTTTCGGTATCCCACCCGAAGACCTGCTCATAAAACTGTTTTGACTTTTCGACATTTGTGGTAGGAATCTCGATATGACAAAATCCGTACATGGTCGTTCTCCTCCCGGGTTCTCCTCTTTTCATGCAATATATAAAAACGTTTCCAGATTGACATCGGAAAAAACCAGGAATTTGGGTATAAGGGTATATAGGGGAGATCGGAGACAGGAGACCGGAAAGAGCCATGAACGATTACATACAGGATAGCTCCATTCTGCTTTCTCCCTTCTCCTTTCTCTGCTTTAACTGAACATCACGATCAAATTTTTAATCCCTATGAAAGCGTCCCGTGACCATATAGGAATGTATCACCACACTCACTCTGGATCAAAATAGCCGTAATCGTCCTCCCGGCCTTCCTCAACCAGCTGCCAGTTGTACGCCACTTCGGCGCCGAAGAGGAGGATCATGCACGACAGGTACACCCAGATGACAAACACTGCCAGAGTCCCCAGTCCACCAAAAATCGCGCTGACTTGCCAGATATTGGAAACCCAATAGTCGTAACCGCGCTTAATGATTTCCCAGAGAAGCCCAGCCGTCAGCGCTCCGATGAGGGCATCTTTGGGATGCACTTTTGCCGCGGCAATCAACCGGTATACGATATAAAATCCCATCACACTCACGATAATCGGAATAAGATTGCCGATTAAATTCCAGAACACCGGAATATCTTCCAGCCGAACATCCAGCCATGGGATCTCAAATTTTTGCGAAATACTGTAAAGCGTGGATAATCCCAGTGATGCCCCAAGGAACAGCGCCATCCCCGGCACGAGCACCAGGGCTAAGCCGGTCTTCTTCAGGAACGGACGATCTTCTCTCAGGGTCCAGACCCGGTTCAGCGAAGATTCCAGGATATCAAACACCCGGCTGCCGGCCCAGAGCAACACCAATGCACCAATCCACCCGGCCGTAAACCGGAGGGAGATGAGTTCGTTAATCATTGGAAAGGTACTGGAGACGGAATGCGGTGCGATTTGGGTCAACAGGTCCAACACCTGTTGATATGCCACTTCAGAGCTCTCCATCACATACCCGAAACTTGCGGTTATCAGTACGACAAGCGGGATAAACGAGAGCAGCGTAAAAAACGCCAGACTGGCAGCCAGGTTCGGCACCCGGTCGGTGATGAAAAAATCTTTCAACGCATAGCCGAATGCCGGGAACAACTGGTGTCGGAACCAGAGGCTGAGTTTTTCGGCAGGCTGCCGGAGGCTGGTAAGAAAGGAATTCCTGTTCATTTTAAACCATATATGAGCTTTGGCACAGAGCACATAATTCTGTTATCCCAGTTTCATTGAAAACGTATAGAAGTTAGGATTTAATTTTCATGAAATAAAACAGAAGGATGGATTTTCTATAAATCCTGCCCCGCAAACATAAAAAAAAGGCCGCCTTGCGACGGCCTTTTTTCGTACCAGCGTATTTCGATTTCGGTCAGACGTTATTCTTGATGTAATTTGTCCCAACCGATTTCGGACGGGTAATCGGAACCCCGAGTGCACGGTTTAGCACGAGCTGCGAGAGCATCCCCATGGCCCGGCTGATCCCGAACAGTACGGTGTAGTACGAGAATTCCGTTAATCCGTAATGATAGAGCAGTGATCCGGATCCGGCGTCCACGTTTGGCCATGGATTACCGATCGGATTTTTGCCGGCTTTCACGCGCTCTTCGGAGAATTCCTTAAGCACATCAGGCACCACGTTATAGACGTGATGCACTGTTTTAAATACCGGATCTTCGGGCAGATGTTCTTTACCGAATTCCAGAAAACCCTTGAATCGTGGGTCGGTTACGCGTAATACGGCATGTCCGTATCCGGGAATTACTTTACCCGATTTCAGAGTTTCCCAGGCGAAATCGCGCAGCTGATCTTCACTGGGTGTACCGTCGAACTTATCCATGACTTCCAGTATCCAGCCCAGGCATTCCTGGTTGGCCATCCCGTGGAGGAAACCAGCCAAACCGTTTAATCCTGCGGAAACAGAGTAATACGCGTTCGACAGCGCTGATCCGACCGTGTGGCACGTATTCGCCGACACGTTACCGCCTTCATGGTCACAGTGGAACATCAGGTAGAGGCGCATAAGTTCCGTAAAGTCTTCCTTGTCCGACACGCCAAGCATCTTGGCATAATTGGCGCCCCAGTCTAGCCCTTTTGTCCAGCCAACCGGCTCACCTTTGTCAAATCGGATTTTATAAATGCCCGCAGCCAGGCCGGGTAGTTTCGCCAGAAGATTCAACGCATCTTCCAGGTAGTACTTCCAGTAATCGGTCTTTTCCACGCCTTCGTTATACTTCTCGTCAAACACGCTCTCATTTTCCAGTGCCATAATTCCGGTGCTGAGCATGGTCATCGGATGGCTGTCTTTTGCCATCCCGCGCAGAACATCCCAGACGTGATCGGGTATCTCGGCGCGCTTATCATATTCCTTCAGCAGATCCGCCCGATCTTCCTCCGTCGGCTTTTCCCCGGTCAATAACAGGAGAAAAACATCTTCCGGCCAGAGATCTTTAATCTCCAGGAGTGGGTAGCCCCGGATTATCAATCCCTTGTCCGGCTCCACTAGCGATGTATCACAGATCATCGCTTTTACGCCGCGCATACCGCCGTGCGCTTGCTTCACGGTGACGGTATCCAGTTGTTCATCGCCCTTTTCCGTTAGTAACAGGCTTCGTTCGCTGCAAATATCTGATCGGATGGCTGCCATCTTGTCAAATATATTTGCCATAACTTGCTCCTTTCATCATGGCGTTGAATGTATTACATCTCGAAAATTTCAGGCCCGGTGATAAAGACTCCGGAATAAAAATGGTCTGAATTGTGTAAATAAAACTTCAAATTTTGTACCAACCCTTTTTAAATAACGCTTTTTGATTCCGAAGCAATCTCATTGTAATCCAAATCCTATCTCCGGGCCCAGCCTCCTCTTTAAACCGTTTTAGGACGGGTGCTCAGTTCTCAGCTGTTGAAAATATAAACAATTTCCCGGAAATATCCTTCCGGCGATCCGGTGGATTGGGGTTCTGTTTAATTATACCCAAAGAGAAAAAGACAAAAATTATTATTAAAAATGAGAACAGGCGTAAATGTTTTCAACATCTACGCCTGTCGTTCGTTTACTGCCGTTGAATTGTTATATAAATCGTCTCAAGAGCGTTCACATTTCATTCGGAAACAAATTCGCGGTAATCCTGCTCAAATACTACATCCTCCCGGAAGCCCACATATTTCCGCCGGATTTCCCCGTCTTTTCCAATGACAAACGTTGTAGGTATACTCCGAATATTCCCGTACTGCTCCACCAATTGCTGATTGCCTAACGCCACCGGATAGTTCACGTCGTATTCCTCCAGGAAAGGACGAACCGCGTTCCAGCCATCCCGGTCCAGAGATATCCCGATGATCTCCAGATTTTCGTCTCCGTATTTTTCGTACAGGTCCACAAAGCCGGGAATCTCGGCCTTACACGGTGGACACCAGGTTGCCCAAAAGTCCAGGATGACGACCTCGCCCCGGTAATCGCTGAGACTAATCTCTTCGCCATGCTGGTTCGTCAGGGTAAAATCCGCCGCGCTGGCTGCGTCCGACGTTTTCCCCGTTACCTGCCAGAGGAATAATCCGGCCACTACAATGACAAGGGAAAATTTAATCCATGGATTTTGCAAGTATTTCACTGTATTCAGTTCCTTTTGGTTTGACCCGGTAACAATTCCCCGTTTTTGATCTGTTCCAACACATGATCCAGTTTCCCCGGCTTCACTTCTATCAATACGTGTCCCGAATTGGTGAGTTTTTGTTGAATTTGCTCCTCAAACCCGTGCCCCATCAGATAGGGAACTTCGCTGAGCAACCCGTGCAGATGTTCGGCACGCCCCTGGATGTCACAAGCCTGCATAAATAATACATTTTCCAGGGTATCGACCAGCGTCACCTCGTCGTTACCGGTTATCCGATAGACCTGAAAGTAATGGCTCTGGCCAAACGAATCATTGGACAGATTTTTATAGTCGTTTGTGCTTAGCGCAAAGCGTGTCTCTTCCACTATCTCAGAAATCCCGATGCTTTGTCGATGTTAGTTTTGCGTCGCCTGCAGTCTGGTCAGTTGCTTCAACATTCAGCGGTCCTACTTTTCGGTGGCCTTTTTTGTAGAGATCCCGAGCAGCTTATACAGCAGGCAAAAACCGGTGAGTCCGGTCACCGCAAGGATACCACCGACAATTCCAAGAATCCATGCCAGCGTACCCTGTAATCCAAATATGCCAATCGCTAAAAGAACCAGTCCAATAATGACACGAAGTACGCGATCAGTTGTGTTTTCATTCATAGTGAGTCTCCTTTTATGTCTTCACGGATTTTATCAAGTTTCAGCACCTTGAACAGCCGATCCGATACGTCGTCCGGGATACCTTCATCCTCGTCCTGTTTTGCTGCACCACGGTAGAGATACACCGTCTCACGGAGCGTATCCACATACACCTGACAATCGGGACAGTCCTTCAGATGTTCTTTCACCTCATCGCAGAGTTCGGCATCGATATCGGTGCTGATATCGTCGCATAATTTCTGGAACGTCTGTTGGTGATTGTGGGATTTATTCATAATGCACCCCCTCTTCCAATGATGTGGAGAGCTGTTCACGCAGATAGTTTCTGGCCCGCATCAGGCGGACCTTCACATTACTCTCGGAGATGTCCAGGATGTTCTGTGTCTCTTTGATGGAGAGCCCCTGGATGTCCCGGAGTACAAAGATCGTCCGGTACTTTTCCGGCAATTCGTTGAGGGCATCGGCCAGCACGTCACGAATCCATTCCCGCTCACCTAACAGTTCGCCCGTCTCCGGCCACTCGCTCAGGTTTTGACCGTGGATCTGCTGCACGTCCGGATCGTCGATATCCATGGCTTCGTGTTTTTGGGTTGTCCGGGTTCGCTTGTACACATTGTTGACCGCAATGCGGTAGAGCCATGTATACAGGCGGGCATCGGCCCGAAATTGATACAACTTTTCCACCATGGTCAGAAACGTCTCCTGTAAAACATCCTCTGCATCTTCTTCGTTTTTGGTCATCTTGAGCGCCGTGTGATAAATCGGCTCCTGGTAGGCATCCACGAGCTTTGCCAGCGCCTTCTTGTCGCCTTCTTTGGCGCGGGAAACCAACTCCCGTTCTTCCTCAATCGATAGTTCATTCATCCCTGTATCCCGATTTGGTTATATTTTATCCCAATCTCATCTATGGTATAAATATAACCATTTCCATGGGATTCACCATACGATTGAGTCATTCAACTTCCACACCAATTTGCTTTGCTTTATTTATTAGAGAGAAAAACCGGATATGGGTTACAAACGACCTGGGAATTGTAAATAGGTTGTGCGGAAACCGGAGGCTGGAAAAGTGTTACAGTGTTATAGTTAAGACCTTTACTCCATAGTTAAGCCGATTAGAGGGTTAACCACGGACCACGAGCTGAAAACGCTAAACTCATGATATTATCAATAATACCTCTAAAACGCTGTACTAAGGCCTTTTACGCAATACGCAGTACGAAATACACTTACGGTTCCAGATCTTCGTCGTCGAAATAATGAGAGTGCCGGCTCAGGATAATCCGGGTGGCGGGCAGAAAATCGGTGTCGATGCGCTCCTCAATCTCATGGCTAAGCTGAAGCGCCTGTGTAAATTCGGTATTGTATCCCGGCATAAAGGCACGCAGTGTTGCGATTCCGCTCCGAAGGTTCCAGAGAAACGCCTTTACCGCCATCAGAATCTTTTCGGCATCCATATATTTAAATACTTCCATCTCTGAGATATGGACCCCGGTGTCAAAGCTGATGTTATGGATCGCGCGGTAGTATTTCACCGAAATCAACAGATAGTTTTCCAGCACCAATTCGATGGCTTTTGTCATTTCCTCCGGATAACGATTCGAGGCAGCCAGGTTCTCCATAATCGGATCAAGAATTTCAATTATCTCATAGGCCGGCGCCACCACACCGTGCGTCCGGTGGTACCTCCCCGGCGGTTCAAAATCCTCCAGAGCATCGGCAGGATCCGGATTCCGGAACACATTTTCGTCGAACTCATCCATGAACTCTTCCAGATCGGTAGCGCTCAGTTCAATTTCCTCATCAGCGGCTTCCGGATCATTTTCTGACCAGTAGAGATAACATCGATTGGTAAATACACATTTTTCGCAGATATAGTCGCAATAATTATATATACCGGGAATAAAGTTTTGCGGACTGGACATGAAACGCTACCTGTACGAGTTTTGGTTCAAAAGAATGATAAGTAATACCATATGATAGCCGTGATAAATTTCATACTAATGTACAAAATTTTTATCGATATGAAATAGCGGAGTCGGTTTTTTTCGCAGAGAACGTTTCCGGAATTCCCCGCCTATCGAACCAACGAAATCTTCTGGTGAATCCGGAATCCTTCCGTCCGCACCCGGATAAAATAGATACCGGATCCGACGGCGGTTCCATCAGCGGCCTTCCCATCCCAGCGAAGTGATAACGCATCATTGTCCGGATTCCCAGTGAAGATGGTGCGTATCCGTTGCCCCAATAGATTATACACGCGAACGTCATAATCCGTGTTCGGATCCAGGTTCTGCAACCGGAATGTCACCGAACTGTTAAACGGGTTGGGATAGGCGTTGATCTCAATTGATCGCGGCAATGAATTGTTCTTTAAATTTTCGACACGATTTGGCCCATACCACATTTGATAGACACGCCCGGAATCCGCTCCAATCCAATAGTAAACCGGACTCGACGGCGCAAATGCTTTCCCTCCTGAAATTGAAGTTAATTCAGTCCACCATCCCCCCTGGTTTCTGGATTGATAAACCTGGAGGGTACTCCCAATATCAGCAATCCAGGTATACCTTGTTTGACTGAACGATGTAAATCGGCGTCCTTCCAGGACAAATGACCAGGTTTTACCGCCATCGGTACTGCGAAAAAGAGAATCAGGTTCGTCCGGGCTATCCCGCCACCATGTTGACCCGATTAATATATCGTCGCCGGCATATTCAAGGAGTCTAAAAAGCGGAGAGCGGTTTCGCGGACTTTTCAGATCGGTTTCCACAAACCACAGACTATCGTTCGAAATTGAGTAAAATGCTAGCGAGTCAGTAAACGTTGTAAAAACAACAGTATCAGAATTGATAGGCGTAAAACCTCCGGAATAAATATCGTGGAAATCCCTCCAATCGCCCTGTTCACCATATATATCGAGGATATATAAACCCATACTTCCCACGACATCACTCGTGATAGTAAAGAACAACAGACTATCACCCACAGCATAATATTCACCGGGATAATCCAGTCCGCTGAAATACGCAACCTCCTGCCACGTTCTTCCCGTATCCTGGCTCATTTTGAGATACTTATCTCCACCGACGCCTTCGTATGTCGTAATAAAGACCGTTGAATCATTCAACCAAACCGGATTTTCAATCAGAGAGGCGAAATCCGGGTATGCCATATTCAGTACATTGACCGGTGTGAATCTCACGGAATCCTGGTTCTGAACATTTACGAGATACACCAATGAATCAGCTGTTGTGATGATTCCGTGGTTTCTATTGTGAAAATCAATGCCAGTGATCACCGCGTTGGCTGGGAGCCGATGCTCTCCCAACTGGGCAAAACTTACCGAAGAGATGAGCACACCACACAATGCTAGTACGAAAACGACAAATCGCTTCACCATGTGTACCTCCGAAAAGGATCGAACGACAAACTAAATACAATAGCAGTCTACTTGTGTCCATTTCAAAAGTCAATGGGGAAAATATACGAAGTCTGCAAATGTTCGAGTAACAACGTGTTAGGGTGTCATCGTGTTACCGTGTAATCGTTTGTTGTCGCAGCTTTCGCTGCGCTTTTGTTAGTTGATTTTTTTCATTCTTCCTTCTGCACTTTTCATTCTTCCTTCAAGGCGGGTATAGGCCGGGCACGTCATCATTGGACATGCGATATTCATCGGTTGGATATTCAATCTGTTCCTTTCTCCTTTCTCCCATTTCCTTTCTGCTTTTCAAGGTAGAATCGAGTAAGAGTAAGATTATCCCGCAGGGATCCCTCTGGGATGATTAAGATTAATGCTACTCGCTATACCTTTATACCCCTATTCCCCTATACCTTGAACCCTCCCTTCTTTTTCAATTCTGGGTGAAAATCGCTACCTTTATATAATATCTTATAATCCAGATCCGGAGATAATTCATGTCCCTGAAACAAAAATTTGCCCAAAAAGCGATCCAGTTCACCCTCAAATATTCGTCCAAGATCCACGGCGGCCAACAGATTGCGCCGATTCTGAAGTCTATGGGCGTAGAGCATGTTTTTACGCTGTGCGGCGGGCACATTGCTCCCATTTACCTGGCGTGCGAGGACGAGGACATGCAGGTCATCGATACCCGGCACGAGCAGGCGGCCGTCCGCGCCGCAGATGGGTACGCGCGGCTCACCCGAAATATCGGCGTGGCCATCGTCACCGCCGGTCCGGGCGTCACTGATGCGATCACCGGTATCACTAATGCATATTTCGCCAATTCACCGGTAGTTATCTTCGCCGGACTGGCGCCGTTCGACGAGTGGGATCGCGGCTCCCTCCAGGAGATGCACCAACTGGATCTGGTGAAACCGGTGACCAAATGGGCTCGTACGGTTACGGATCCTGCGCGTATCGCCGAGTACACCCAGTCCGCGATCCGACAGGCGCTGACGCCGCCCATGGGGCCGACCTACCTGGAAATTCCCATCGATATCCTGATGGAAATGATCTCCCCGGGAGATGTAAAAAGCTACAGCCCATTCTTCGCGGAGACCGCCCCAGAGCCAGCGAATGACGCTCTGGAGTCCCTCAAGTCCATGCTGAGGCAGGCGAAGAAGCCGGTCATGCTGGCCGGCAGTAATATCTGGTGGGATGGAGCCGAAGAAGCGCTCAAAGAATTTGCTACACACACCAATCTGCCTACCTTCCTGAACGGGATGGCGCGCGGGACGCTGCCGGCCGATCATCCGGCGTTCTTCCAGTATACACGAAAGCACGCTTTCGAAAACGCCGATCTCATCATAATCGCCGGCACGCCACTTGACTTCCGCCTCAAGTTCGGCAAATTCAATAACGACGCTCCCCTGGTCATGTTGGATAACGACGGGAGTCATATTGGGAATAACCGCAAGGTGGATCTCGGCGTCATTGGTGATCTGGAGAAGGCGTTCACATATCTCAGCGAAAATATTAATGTCGATTTTTCCGGGTGGGCTGGCGAAATCCGGCCCAAAGAAGAGGAAAAACAGGCGACCTTCCGAAGCAAAGGAAAATCCGCAAACACTCCGATCACTCATCACCGGTTCTGCGCGGAGCTGGCGGAGTTCATCGATGAGGATCCGATTATTATCGGCGACGGTGGAGATATAGTAGCGGTCGGCTCCAAGATGATTCCGCTCTCTCACGCCGGCCAGTGGATGGATCCGGGGCCGTTCGGCTGTCTGGGCGTCGGGCCGTCCTTTGCCATCGCAGCGCACCTGGTGTACCCGGACAAGCGAGTCATCATTCTGCACGGAGATGGCGCGTTCGGTTTAAACGGATTCGAGTTCGACACCGCCGTCCGGTTCGGCCTGCCAATTGTCTCTGTTATCGGGAACGACGCCGGCTGGGGGCAGATCCGGAATCCACAGGTAGCCATCATGGGCGAAAACAAATCCACAGGAACCGATCTCGCTCCCACGCGATATGATCAGTTCGTTGAATCGTTGGGAGGTCACGGGGAGTTCGTGGAATCTCCGGATGAAATTGCCCCGGCCATCCGACGGGCACTGGATTCCGGAAAGCCGGCCTGCGTGAACGTGATGCTGGATCCGGATACATTGAAGGGCGGCGTGAATGTGATGCGGGGGTTGAGTATTTGAATTACCCGGTTTTTCGACGGAAACTCCTCACGGAAACTGGAGATTCTTCTTTGTGCAAAACCTTGAGTCATTCCGACCGAGTTCGGCAGTTGTCGAACGAGCGGAGGAATCTCGTAATTTAAACTCCGAGGGTCGGATGACGAGATCCTTCCCCGGAGGGATCCCCTTGGGACGACTCGCTCCGCTCACTCAGGATGACTGGTTATTTTCCCATGGTATGCACATGCCCCATTCCGATTAGGCGCTTCGAACTAACGGGGGAGGCACCGAGGAAGAGGGTGAAGTAAAATTCTACCGGTAATAAAACTCTCTGGTATGCAATTAACGGATTCTCACGCTTATACATAAACACCACTCCATCCCTCCCACAGGGAACCCTTTGGGTCTAACCCGTTCCTCTTCAGAAAAGGAACGGGAACGCATCTCTGAAATTTTGAAATTGCGTTTCTCCCTCTCTTCGAAGAGAGGGAGAACAAGAGGGTGAGTTGTATTGGGGTAGGAGGGTCAAGTCTTTCCAATCGACCCAGATTCATCGGGGAGTGTCCCATCAGTGAATCTTTCCGGAGGAGGAATTTCGTGAATTTTACCTCCTATGCAGAAATGACCAGATCCCTCGACTCTCCCGCCGCCGCGGGATCGCTCGGGATGACTGGCGAATGGAACTCAATTCATTTAGCGTGGAAAAAAATCACGGACGTAACTCTAAATGACCGTCGGCGACGCCGGAAGCGGTCACCGACGGAGAGGTTTTTTCTGAACAAGTGCCTGTGCAAATTCAGAACAATCGTTGACTCTCGCGAACAACAGTAGTACTTTTTTTATTATGATTTTCGCGACACAATTTCAGTAGCAGTTTCACATTACTTTTTTATCTCTGAAAACTGTTTAAATACGTTAATACCATACGAAAAGAACTTTTATGTCGACAGATACACTGACAAAAACCACCAAAAAACCGAATCAGCTTGAGCGCGAGGTGAACCGCCGCCGGACGTTCGCGATAATCTCCCACCCGGATGCCGGGAAGACGACCCTCACGGAGAAATTTCTCCTCTACGGTGGTGCTATCCATGAGGCTGGCTCCATCAAGAGCCGAAAGGCCCGGAAATACGCCGCCTCCGACTGGATGACCATCGAGCAGGAGCGTGGGATTTCCGTTACCTCCTCTGTCATGCGGTTCGAGTATAGAGATATTAAATACAACCTGCTGGATACGCCCGGACATAAGGATTTTTCCGAGGATACGCTTCGGACGCTCATTGCCGCGGACAACGCCCTGATGGTCATCGACGTGGCCAAGGGTGTGGAGGAGCAGACCGAGAAACTGTTCGAGGTCTGTAAGATGCGACATATCCCGATTATCACCTTCGTGAACAAGTGCGATCGAGTCGGACTGGAGCCGCTGGAAGTCCTGAGCGACATCGAGAGCAACCTCGGCATTCAGGCGGTACCGGCCACCTGGCCCATGGGACGCGGGAAGCATTTCCAGGGCATCTACGTTGTGTCGGAAGATGCCGTCCACCTCTATGATAAGGCAGAACACGGTACTCAGAAGGCTGCTACGGAGATTGTATCTCTGGAAGAAGCGGTTGCACAATCCACAATTCCGGCCTCCGAACTGGAGCAATTTGAGGAAGAAGTGTTGCTCATTCAGGATGAATTAGAGCAGATTGAGAAGGACGCCTTCCTCAATGGCGAAGTGACACCGGTCTTTTTCGGTTCGGCACTGAACAATTTCGGCGTGGATCTGTTCCTGGATCACTTTTCCGGATGGGCCCAATCGCCGCAACCGTATAAGACAGCCGATGATAATATTCGCGACCTGGACAGGAGTTTCTCCGGATTTATCTTTAAGCTCCAGGCCAACATGAATCCGGATCACCGGGACTGTGCGGCGTTTGTCCGCGTCACCTCCGGCAAGTTCGAACGCGGGAAGGAAGTGACCCATGATCGCACCGGCAAAACCGTGCGACTCTCTACACCGCATACGCTGATGGGTGACGAGCGGGACATCCTGGAAGAGGCGTATCCCGGCGATGTCATAGCGTTGTTTAATCCCGGCGAATTCCAGATTGGGGATGCGCTCTATACAAATGATCCGGCCGAATTCAACGTAATTCCGCTGTTCTCGCCGGAACATTTTCTCCGGGTCTCCACCAAGGAACCGTTCAAGCGGAAGCAACTCCGGGAAGGCCTGAAACAGCTCTCGGAAGAGGGCGTAGTCCACGTCTTTGAAGTACCGGACGGCGTTGGGAATGAATTGCTGCTGGGAACCGTCGGCGTCTTACAGTTCGACGTGGTGAAACACCGCATGAAAACCGAATACAACACAGAATTGAACACCACGGCAGTCCCGTATACCTTTGCCCGGTGGCTGCCAAGCGATGAAAAAGTCATCGGAGACCTGAAGTCGAGTTACTTTACCCATGTCACCAAAGATATGGAAGGGAATCCGATTGTGTTGTTCGAGAGCCGGTACGCCCTTGAAAAGGCCGAAGATAAAGTGGGCGCGGAAAACCTCTACAAGTATAAGCAGCACTGATTATCCAAAATTTTATCCTGAATTTAAAGAGGCCATCTTTCCGAAAGATGGCATCTTTTTATCGCCTGCCTGTTGATTTTCTGCTATCCTGGATTATTCGTAAAAAGACCTTTGGAATTGGTATTGAAGTACTGACCGCGTGTATGGCATGAACTGGCAGTACTCCGCTCCCAAAATATTCTTGGGTAGAGACACTCAATGGAGGCTGTGTGAGAATGCTGTGTCAAGGATTTTTTTCTTATGACTTTTCATATTACTACCCAGTATAAAATACAAGATAACCCATTGATATTATTGACTGTAGAGACGTGCCATGGCACGTCTCTACTCGGAAGAAAATGGGATGATTACTCACAATTTTTCCCTTGTTTCTTTGTTTTCACACAGCCTCCATGGCGTGTCTCTGCAAATCGATGTTTCTCGACAACAGAGACCGAATTTTTCTATTACAAGTCCACGAGTTTATGAATAATCCAGGCCATCAATTATTATTTGTAAAAAATCAATTTCTTAGTCTATCTTATATTTTGTGATGTCTCCCTGCGATAAGCAGGGCTAATTCTCCCTCCACTGCCGTAATGCTATTAATGTGTGCGTAACACCACGGCGAAGTATATTTGGGGAGAACGAAGATAAACAACCGACCGTGAGTACAATCTATGAAAAAATACATAATTCTGTTCTGTATCGGACTGATGAGTGCCGGCGGATTATTCGCCCAGTCAGACGCCTACAAAAATGCGTACCAGGAAGCCATGCGCGATAGCGTGATCACGTCCGACGAGCGGGCGATGCTGAATTCGCTGCAAAAATCGCTGGGATTAACCGAAGACCAGGTGCTGGAATACCAGCGGCAGTACGCCGAGTCTCCGGACACCACACGACAGGTATCCCACGAAGGCCGGGCGTATGCCATTGGTTTAACCATGTTTTACGGCAACGTTTTATACGGATGGGGGATCCCGTTCGTACTCGGCGTTGAAAACAGCCAAATATACGTCGGACTACAGGGAATCGCTGCCGCCGGGGGATTTTATTACAGCTGGAAGAAAACCGAAACCATGGATCTGCCACAATCGCGGGTGACCATGCTGGCGGCCGGGAGTTCCATGGGATGGCTCTCCACGTTTCCGCTCATTTCCACCGTAGGCTGGGAACGGTGGTTCGATTTTGATCCGGATGGAAAACTCATGGTCACCTATATGATGTTTGCCGTCCCGTATGGCGTGTATCAGGGTGAAAAACTGTACCAAAGATGGCAGCCCAGCGATGGACAGGCCAATTTAATAACGTCGAATCTCGGATATGGCGCACTCAACGGTTACACCGCTTTTGCTCTGCTGGTAAAATCTCCCTCGAAAATCGACAATCCGGAAGCCTATCTTCGAACGGCATCGCTCATTACCTACGGCAGCGCTTTGGCCGGTGGCTATCTGAGCCATAAGTATTTCAAAGAGGAACGGGTAACCACTGGCGACGCAGCTTTTTATAATCTCGGCGGCCTTGCCGGTACTTTCACCGCATTTCGCCTTATGTATTATTTTGAAATAGACGAATATAAAAGTGTCCTTGGATTATTAACCGGATCAATCGATTTGGGGTTATATGCTGCCCATCGGTTGAATGCAAGCCGCGACCTCACCCTTGGGGATGCCGGGATCGTCGGACTGGGCGGCCTTGCCGGCATGGCGCTGGTTCGCGGCATCAGTTTCCTCGGAGATTTCAACGATGCGGACTTTATGACGCTGGTGGATATCCCCGCCGGACTCGGTGGAGCGTACTATACCTACCAACTCATCGCGCCGAAAACGAATACCAATCGTCCGAATCAGGGAGCACACTTTCAACTAACCCCCACCATGATCGCCGACAGGAACCAACTTTATCCGGGGATGAACTTCTCGGCACAATGGTAATTAAAATTACGGCGTCGAAACAATACCACGCATATTTTCGTTGTAGGATCTAATTAGATTAACAGAACAGAGGCACCTATGCCCCGCACAATAATTATCTTTGGGCTAATTTTACTGGGATTAATCCAGTGGTGCGGCGGACAGGAAATGACGAAGGAGAATAACGTATCTATGAAGGTCGAAATCCAGAAATCGGAACAGGAATGGAAATCGGAGCTGTCACCGGAAGAGTATAAAATCCTCCGGGAAGCGGACACGGAGCCGGCGGGCACCGGGAAATTACTCCACAATAAAGAAGACGGTGTCTACGAATGCGCCGCGTGCGGCAATCCGTTGTTCAGCTCGGAGACCAAGTACGAGTCCGGCTCCGGCTGGCCCAGCTACTGGGAGCCAATTAATGAAGATGCCGTGATCACCCGCCAGGATAATAAACTGCTGATGCGCCGGACGGAAGTCCTCTGCGCCAGGTGCGGCTCGCACCTCGGCCACGTCTTCGAAGACGGCCCGGAACCGACGGGCTTGCGCTACTGCATTAATTCTGTGGCGCTGGATTTTGAGGGGGAAGAAGCGGATACTCCACAGGATACAGATTAATTAGTTGCCCCAATACCGTTTTACCGGAATTGAATCCCGGGCGACCACAACCGATCCAAAGATACCATACCCTCCCTGGATACCAACCTGGTATCCAGACTGTACGTTTTCCATGACGAACGATTCAAAATCGTCTCCCTCCTCCGGGAGTTCGTTGAAATAGCGGTGATAATTGGCATCCATCGTGACCAAATCAACCATCAGGTAGGTCACCGAATCAATGGCCATTTCTTTCCCTGCACAGGAAGGCGCCGGAATCATAAGCACGGTCGTATCTTCATCGACTAAATACAAATTATGTGCTCCGCAGAACCCATCTGCCTGGGGAACTGTACTCAATTGATAGTAAGGAGTACTACCTGGAAACCATATCATTCGAAATGTCCGATCTCCACGAAAAGAGTCCGGCATAGCATTATGATGCAGTCGCCCTGGTTCCGGCATAGTTGTTTGCCCTGTTACAGAAAGGTCCAGCGACGGAGAGTATACAGAAAGAGAGTAGGTTTGGCCGGGTTGCGGAGTGAATACACCAGTGGTATCTTTGTAAATTGCCCGTGGATTAAAACTGCTGGGATAATACACATGAATTGAATCGTCGAGCCGTCGGTATTCGTGGGGTTCCGGCTCCTGATCTTTTAACTGAAATGTGAATGTCCTGTTGGCTCCTGATATCCTTACTTCTGCGTCCATCACTTCATAATATGACGTGCGTACAATAAGATCCTCATCCACACCATACTCGCTCCAGTAATTTTCAATAGTATCTACTTGCATAGTCGGCCCCGATAACGGCATAGTCCGCATCACTCTAATTAACGTGGTATCGGGTGAGATAACAGCCATCACGTTAAGAGCGGGTTCGTAATTCGGCGTCGTAATGGATTCTTCCTGCCATCCCCAGCAGGAGATCAACAGGAATATTGCCGCGATAGCCAATCCCTGGAATACATCTTTAAAATTCATAGATAAATCCTACACTCGGAAAAAAGGGAAACATCGGTATTGGGCGACGCTGAACACCCTTATCTCTGATACCCCGGTAATCCCATTCTTCGTTATAAGAATACAAGAAAACATTCATGTGGTTGTAAACGTTTTGCACCTGAAAATACCAGGTACGATATCCATTCCACCACTCCTTTGTGTTTCGAAATCCAATATCGAGCCGATGATATGCCGGATAGCGATCGGAATGAAACTCCCCACTGATATAAGCATTGTCCGTAAAAAAATAACTGTCATACCTATCCCATCCATAGTTACTTGCGGTATGGTATCGCGCCAGCAACGGGGTATACGGATTCCCTGAAGCATAGGTAAAGGCTCCGTTCATCTGCCATTGGTCAGTGAGCTGGTAACTCAGTACTAAATTCACGGTGTGGGTTCTATCGTACTTTGGCACATACCAACCGTGTTCTTCATCATACCATTGCGTCCGGGAAAAAGTGTATCCCAGCCACCCCCGAACTTTCCCAAACCGCTTTTTACCCAGTAATTCCAACCCCAAAGCGGTTGCATCCGAATCCAAAAAGTCATTCAACGATGTATCTATTGGTACATCATCCGCAAACAGGTTCACGCCCCGCAGCTTGACGAGGTTATCAAAGGTCTTCCAGTAGACATCCGCCGAGAGCAGGTAACCTTTGCCAGAAATCCACTCACTGCCAATCACGTAATGCTCAGCCACCGGGGCAACTCTGTCTTGTGGAATCGGCAACCAGATATCGATAAAACGGAGCAGTTCATCTGGCGGATTCGCGGTAGTGAGAAACTGATGGTATCTGCCCCAGGCGATTTCCAGTGATAAATCGTCCCGGAGGAAATATTTAGCGCTCAGTCGAGGATCTATGTAATATTCGTCATGAAATGAATACCGGTATCCCCGGAGGCCTCCTTGTATTTGAAATAGCGGAGAGATCTTCCAGTGATCCTGCAGATATACGGAAAATTCGTTCGGCGTTTCGTGGATCCAGAGCAACGTATCTGAGTCAACCAGTGTCTCCCCGTTATTCATATCCTCACCGCCAAATACCATTCCAAGCAGAAATCCAAGTTGTTTATACTGAACTCCTGAGGTGACAACGTGAGCCGGTGTCGGTTGCCAGGTAAACTCTACCTTCCCGCTGCGGTTTTTCACGATATCTCCTATATCCATGGTAAAACTGTTTTTCCAGGTATAGGACCAAGTGCTGTCATCTTCGGTGACCGTCTCCCAACCTTCACTCTGTTCGTCAAAATCAATCCAAAAACGAAACCGACTGCCCGCGAGATAAGTCTTCATCACCAGTTTCGGTGAGAGGATCCAGCGCCAGGTTGCGGAATTAGTTCTGTTTCCCCAACGCCAGTCAAACCTGTACATATTACTATACTGATACTGGTTATCCGGATTATTTGCTGAATCATCCGAATCAGAATAGATATGAAAAACGTCGTCACCATAAAAGGAGCTGAGTGTCAACCGGTGATCCGGTGAAAAATCCAGATTCACTTTTCCCTGGAAATCATAGAAATAGTACGGGAAACGGATATTGGCAAGATCACCCTGATCCTGGTTGTTCCGGCGAACGAAATAAAATATTGGCTCCATCAGAATATCATAATACGTCCGCCGGCCGGCCACCATCCAGGATCCTTTTACCCAGGGATTCTTCTTGAGCGGGCCTTCCAGGAACAGTTTCGACGAAATTAGTGAAACGTCGGCTTGCCCGGAAAACTCCTGGCTGTTGCCTTCTTTGTTGGTGATGTCCAGCACCGCGCCCATCCGGCTGCCGTACTTCGCCGGGAATCCGCCGGCATGGAACTCAGCCGTTTTGATCGCCTCCGTGTTAAAGGTGGAAAACAATCCGCCCAGATGATACGGATTGTAGACGGTGATGCCGTCCAGCAGAATCAGATTCTGATCCGGTGTGCTGCCGCGGACGTACAGCGCGCTGGAGAAGTCGCTGATAGATTTTACGCCCGGGAGGTGTTGGACTGTCCGGAAAATATCAGCCTCGAACACGGTGGGCGCCGTTTTGATCTCCCGCATGTCCAGCGACGTCATACTCACATTGATTTCGTTCCGGAACCGCTGCTGCTCCGCTGTGATTTCCACTTCTTCTCCGGAAATCGGCTTGACCGCCAGCTGAAAATTAATACGCAACCGTTCTCCGGGGTGCACCAGCACCGGCCGGACACCGGTCTCGTATCCGATATACCGGGCAATGACGGTCAGCGAATCCACCGGAACCTGCGGGATGACGTAATAGCCATCCCGGTTAGTAATCGTGCCCAGGGTGGTATCCTCGATGAATACGTTGACATACGGAATCCCCTCTCCGGTCTCGGCGTTCCGCACATATCCGTGGATGGACTCTCCAAAAACGGCTGTCCCGGTCACCAGTAAAATCCCGGCGAAGAAAAACAGCATCCAGTACCGTTGCTGAATTGTCATAGAGTACCTGTTTTGATACGACGTTTGATACAAAAAAATTGATTTTACAGCGCCCAACTATACTTACAACAAATCCTTGGACACAAAAACTACAACAAAAGTTCCATACTATATCTGAAAAATTGCGCTGCCCAGAAAAAAGACGGCCAACAGAATAAGCCCGACGCCGAGAAAATTCATCAAAAGACCAACTCTGGCCATTTCGTACACCTTCAGCCTCCGGGAACCGAACACCACGGCGTTGGGCGGCGTGGCCACCGGGAGCATAAACGCATAGGACGCCGCCAGCGTCGCCGGAATCATCAGCAGCAGTGGCGCAATGCCCGTGGCGCCGGCCACCGCAGCCAGGATCGGGAGGATCATCTGAGTGGTGGCGGTGTTGGACGTCAACTCCGTGAGAAATACCACCAAAATCGCAACAGTCAAAATAATGATTACCGGGGAAACGTTGGCGAGTCCGTGGAGATGGCTCCCGATCCATTCGGAAAGTCCGGAGACTTTCATACCCTCGGCCAGGGCAAAGCCGCCGCCAAAGAGCAAAATAATACTCCACGGGAGGTTCCGGGCGTCCCGCCAGTGCATGATACGCCCGGACTCTTCCGACTTTGCCGGAATGAGAAACAGCACAAATGCCATGGCGATTGCGATGGTACTGTCATCGATGAATGACGGATCCGGGAACAGATTCGACCAGCCGGGAATAGTCACTGAGCCGATTTGGAGTTCGGCACGGGTAATCCAGAGCAGCGCCATGAGCGAAAAAACGACCATCACAACTTTCTCTTCATAAGCAACCGGCCCGAGTCTGCGGTACTCACCTCGGAAATATTCTCTATCCAGGTTTATTTTTTGTTTGAATACGCCGGACAACCCCAGAATCACTCCCCACGCAATTAGCAAGAAAACCACGGCCACCGGCAGCGCAAAGACCATCCACTGGGAAAAAGAAATAATTTCGGCGTCCGGGTAGTAAATGTTATAGATCTTGATAAATGCCAGGTTCGGTGGCGTGCCTATGATGGTAGCCGTTCCTCCGATGGAGGCGGCATACGCAATGGCCAGCAACAGCGCTATGGTGAATCCGTGGATGTTGTCGCTGCCGATATCGTCCTCCAGTTTGGAAATCACCGCCAGGGCGATAGGTACCATGATCATGGCGGTGGCGGTGTTAGAGATCCACATGGAGAGAAAGGCGGTGGTCACCATGAATCCGAAGATGATGCCGGGGCCGCTGTTACCCAGGAGCGCCAAAATTCGCAGACCAAGACGCCGGTGGAGTTCCCACTTCTCCATGGCCAGCGCCACAATGAACGCCCCCATAAACAGCAGGATGACGTTATTGAAGTAGACAGGCGCGACTTCCTTGCCGGGCATGATATGAAACAGCGGAAACAGCACCAGCGGCAGCAGCGCGGTGACGCCGAGATTAATAACTTCCGTAATCCACCAGAGTGCCATGAGGAGTGCAATGGCAGCAGTGTAAGTCACCTCCGGGCGACCTGGTTCCAGGTCAAATATCAGGATAAACAGAACGCTGAGTACCGGACCGCCTACGAGGACAATGTTGCGCCAGTTGAGGTTGGGAAGGTTCACGGAATCAAACATTCGGTTTGTCCTGTAAGGTCTGCCCCTGCATGTCTCTGCCCGGTTGGGCAATTATAAAAACCAGCCAATCCGACCGAACGCCAGTGAGTGGAGGAATCTCGTGAAGGAACCTCCGGCGTTTCAATAACGAGATCCTTCGACTCCTCCGCTTGCGCGGAGTCGCTCAGGATGACTAGTGGGGTTTCGTATATTATGGAGCCCCCGGGCTTTGACTTCGCCATTCAGCGGAGTCTGGGCGGAATCCCACCCAGAAAACCATTCATCCCGCCACGACGGGATGGCGGGATAAATGTGAAAAACAAGTCATTCCGACCGAACGCCAGTGAGTGAAGGAACCTGTTAAAGAAACCTCCGAGGTGAACCTGACCAGATCCTTCCCCAGAAGGATCCCTTCGGGGTGACTCCCTTCGGTCGCTCAGGATGACTATTTTTATCACCCATCGAAAAAGGATAGAGAACTACTCCCGCAACTCCTCCAGATCCTTCTCCGTGGGGACGGCATTGGACATAGTACAGACCAGCACAAATCGATTATCCTCAGCCGCCATCCTATAGGCATCCTCCAGTGCTCTGAAGACGACGGACGTCTTCCCGGAAATCACTGTGCTCATGCTACCCAGATCGTAATCCAACCCGTGGGATCTGAAGATGTCCAGAAAGTTGAAGATTGCCTCGGTAATATCCGTATCCTCCAGCGGATACAGACTTACCTGAATTGATATATCGTCGCCTTTGCTCATGTTACCCCAGTGTCGAAGTGTTTATGTGTTCAGGTGTTCGAGTTAAAAAGCGTGTTAAAGTGTATTTGTTACAAACGGTCATGCGTCTCACGTCCTCAGTCCAGTGTCCGTTCCCTCGGATTCGTTTTGCTCACGTAATACACAGTTCACAATACGTGTCCCCCTACCCTATACCTTATTCCCCAATACCGCCGTTCGCTTTTTCCTGAAAATTCGACCAGCTGACCAGAAATGTCGCCAGCATGAGCAGCACTACATCACCAAAAACGTGCCACCAGGTCACCTGTCCGCTGGCGCTGCCGAAACAGCCACAATCGGCGGTAATACCGCGTACCAATGTTACGGTCAGTAGTACCACGAAAAAGGCCAGGACCCCCTGAAAAATCCGCAGACTAGCGAGATACCAGATGCTGAAGATCACTCCGAGGGCTGCCAGCAGTTCGATCCACGGGAGCCAGAGAGCCGTAAACTTCGCCAGTGTTCCGGCGACAATATCGTACCCGAGGATGTCCAGGTAGAACACGTTCGGGGATAAAATTTTTGGAATGGCCGCATAGATGAAAATACCGCCCAACAAAATCCGGAGCACCAGCTGAAACCAATCCCGCTGCGGAGTATCAGCCATCATCGCCCTCCGCAGTATCCGTAACCGGATGACCGGCCGATTCCCAGCCTTCGATGCCCTCGTACATGAGATGAACATTCGTAAATTCAGCGAACTGCAAATACTCGTACAACTGATGTCCCAGCGGACACTCCGGATTATTACAGTAGACAACGTATTTCACCGATTTTTCCAGAGATGATGTGAGCTGCATTTTCTGTTCGATGCTGGCGCCTGCAGGGATATTTATGGCGCCAGAAATATGGGATGTTTTGAATTCCGCCGGACTCCGGGCGTCGATGAACCGGACGCTGTCCTGATACAGGCGGAACGCCTGATCCACTTCAATCTCCAGTCCGAGCGTATCTTCGGAAGCGCGGGTTTGCTCCCTCGTCCCGAATTCAATGCCCCGCGGAAACAATGAATTCCGCAACAAGCCAAGTACTGCACTGAGTAGAATGACGGCAAGGATGCGACCGATTTTCTGTGCAGAGAATTTTGCCATTGATGGAATTATGCGTTTTCAGTTTCAGGAATCGGCTTGCCTTCTTCATCGTATTCCAGATAGTCGATCTGCTTGGGTTTCACGTGCTCCAGCGCGTACTCTTTTACCAGGCCGGAGTCAATGAAGAGCCGGAACAACCGGTCATCGATGTGATGGTCCTTCACCATAAATCCGAGAATTTTCATAGCTTCGGAGAGCTGCTTCCCGGGCTTGTACGGGCGATCCTCCGCAGTGAGCGCCTCAAACACATCGGCAAGCGCCATAATCCTCGCCTGCATCGGAAGTTCGTCTTCCGTCAACCCGTCCGGATACCCCGATCCGTCCAGTTTTTCGTGGTGGGCGCCGGCATACTCGGGGATCCGCCGCAACTTCTTTGGATACGGGAGTTTTTCCAGCATCTTCTTGCTCACCGCCGCGTGATTCTGGATAATCTGGCGCTCTTCTTCGTTCAACGTGCCCCGTCCGATCTTCAGGTTTTTCACCTCAACGGGTTCCAATAAGGGGTACTCTTCCCCTTCCAGTTCATAGGTTTGCTTTGCAATTTGTTCGATACGTTCTTTCTTCTCATCGGTGATGTATTCCCCGCCGATATTCGCCACCTTGATCCATTCGCGCTGTTTCTCGAGTGTTTTTTTCCGCTCATCGATTTGCTCATCAATGGTATCCGGCGCCTGTTCAGCCTGACCGTTTGCCGTCTCCAGTTTTTTCTTCAGCCGTTCGATTTCGGCATCACGCTGTTTGATCTCATACCGCAGGCGGACAGCGTTTACCTTGTCGTAAATCGTCTCGAGTTTGGTGGATTTATCCACAACATATTCCGGGGTAGTAATCTTACCGAGATCGTGCAACCATGCGGCGATCCGTAGCTCCTTCATTTCGTCCTCGTCAAAGTGGACTTGGCCCAGTTCGCCCTCGTCAGTTTCGTTAATGACCTCGGCTATCCGCATGGTGAGGTTCGCCACCCGTTCGATATGCCCGCCGGTATAAGGCGATTTCTCGTCTACTGCTGCCGCAATGACCTGGATTAACGATTCGAACAGGTTTTCCAGATCCTGAATAAGCCGCGTATTGGTGATGGCCACCGCCGCCTGGGATGCCAGAGATGCCGTGAGCTCCTGGGCTTCGTTGGAAAATGCGACGAATTCCCCGGTGTCCGGATCCTGAGCATTGATGAGCTGTAACACGCCGATAATTTCGTTCTCGTGGTTCCGGAACGGCACACTCAGCTGGGATCTGGTGCGGTAATCGTTCGCCTCGTCGAAACGCTTCGGACCGGAAAAGTCGAACTCCCCGTCCTCGGCGTAGACATCCGGAATATTGACAATTTCGCCGGTCAGGGCACAATGTGTGGAGGTGTTGGAATGATTCGGAGTACCGTCATCATTGTACAACGGAATCGGCGGGAACGACATCTTGCCGCTGGTACCGCCCATGCGAATCCCCAGCGAGGTGGTCTGTGCAATCTCGAAGTAGAGTTCGGTCTCATCATCGCTCATCAGGTAGATGGAACCGCCGTCCGCATTCGTCAGATTGCGGGCCTCATCGACGATCTTTTCCAGCAGTCGGGGGAGGTTCCGCTCGGCGGAGAGCGCCGTCCCGATTTCGCTGAGCTTTTGAACCCGCTCCGCCAACGTGATGATACATTCCTGGATAGCCGGGGAGGCGTCATTCAAAATTTCATCAAGATGGTCCTCCGGATACGGAACCCATCCGGATTTCAGCACCTTTTTTATCTCCGATTTTCTAGTCATCTATGCATACCTCGTTACAGTCTTTTTCTCAGGTGAAATCCCAAGGAAATAAGATTTTTAAGATATAATCCGGCGAATTCATCCACAACATAATTTGTTTCCCGGGCGATATAGGTGACGCCTCCCGAAAACCTGGTTTTACAGCCGGGCAAATTTACGGATATTTTCCGTTTCGCCGAAGACCAGGACAGAATCCTGAGGGTGCAGCCGGTATCCGGCGTGCGGCATGACTTCTCTGGCGGAATCTTTTCCGGTATCCTTCTCCAATACCAAGATAATATCCACGCCGTACTTATCCCGGAGATGGGTGCTCCGGATGGTTTGACCCGCCAGAAATTTCGGGACTTCCCGTTCCAGGATGGAAAAGCCCGTGAGGATCTCCACCGGCTCAGCTGATGATCGGGACGATGTGAGCTTGCTCGCCATGGCGGACGGCATATCCCGGCGAAAGATCTCGCGATTATAGGCTTCGATAACATCCTGACGCCAAAGTGTTCCCACCGGATCAAAGACGTCGTCATTGTCCACCACCGGCAGCTCGTCAATCCCCTCCTGGACGAACAGCTCCATAGCGCGATCCAGGGTATCATCCGGCTTCAGGACGTACTCCACAGGATGAGCAATATCTCCTGCAATAACCAAATGACTGAGAATATCCGCCTCCTGCATCAATTTCCGCAAATCGTTCAGGGTGACATATCCGGTGAGTTTATCCTCGTTATTCACCGTAAAGAACACCGTGTGCTGACTGTTGGACATGAGATCCATCAGCTCCCGCAGCGTTGTGGAGTCGTGCACCCGCTCCACCGTTCGCCGCATAGCCGAATTCACCGGGAGCTGTCGCAGTACGTTCAGGTCCCGCCCCTGGTTGATGTTCACGCCACGCCGCACCAACTTCAGCGTATAAATGGATTCCCGGTTCAGCGCCATAGCAAACACCGTAGCGATGATGGTCGTCAGCATCACCGGGAGGATAATCTGGTATTCGTTGGTCAGTTCGAAGATAATCAGGATCGCCGTTAGCGGTGCATGGGTAGCCGCCCCCACCACGCCGGCCATTCCGACCAGCGCATACGCCCCCGGCGATGCCGTAATCTCCGGAAACAGGGTATGTACGATGCCTCCAATCACACCCCCGGTCATGGCGCCGAGGAACAGCGATGGCGCGAAGATCCCGCCGGATGCTCCGGCACTCAGCGTAATACTCGTAGCCAGAATCTTCCATGCGATTAAAACTAGCGCCACCTTCCAGACGATCCCATCAAGGAACACACTGTTGATGGCCTCGTACCCATTCCCCAGTACCTGAGGAAATACCAAAGCCATCGCACCAACTGCGAGCCCACCTAGGAACGCTTTTCCGTAAAACGGGACAGGATACTTATTGAAAATATCCTCGGTTTTATACAGAGTTTTAATAAATGCAATCGCCACCAGGCCGGTGATCAGACCAAGGATCGCGTACGGAATCAGTTCCCACGGACTCACCAGGTGATAGGCCGGTACATCAAACCCACTGAACGCTTCGAGATGCTGGTGCGAAATGACAGTGCCGACGACTGCACTGACAACTATCGGACTAAACTGCGCCACGCCGAAATCCCCGAGAATAATTTCGAGGGCAAAGAGGGTTCCGGCAATCGGCGCATTAAAGGTCGCGGCAATCCCCGCGGCAGCGCCACACCCGACAAAGGTTTTCATCTTCCGGGTGGTTACCTGGGTTACCTGTCCAAAGACGGAGCCGAGGGTTGCGCCGATTTGCACCATAGGCCCCTCTCGCCCGACCGATCCACCGGAGGCGATGCTAAACACCGAGGCTAACGTTTTCACAATTACGACCCGCGGCCGGATAATACCGCCTTTAACAGCCACATTCTCCATAACCTCAGCCACGCCACGTCCCTGGGCTTCCGGTGCGAGGTATTTGACCACGATTGCCGCCCCCAGAATCCCAACCGCCGGTATCAATAGGATCCAGTACCAGGCGTACTTCTCAACAAGCAAAACGGGATCAACCCATCCGCCCCAGACGACATCTTGTACCGTGTTCAATAACCATTTAAATCCAACCGAACCGTATCCGCCGAGCACGGCGATAACCAGCCCGCCAAGCAGCATGAAGATATGCTCGGAGAGCTTCAGCCGTTGAAGGAAAGACTGGATGGTATTCTTCCAGAAAATCCGTCGCCGGACCCGGCGCCTTAACTGGCTAATCTTGGATCTGTCCACAAGGCAGTCTCTTGTATCCTGTAATTATCTGATAAATGTAGCCATTTTCCCCAGGGATTGAAATTAATTCTAAATTAAGCACCAATCCAAAATTTCCTTGCATGTAACATTTGGGCTACAGAAGTTAGAATAACGTAACGATTTTAGTTAGTTACAGTTGTTGCAGAGTACCGACAGGTAGTTTTTGATTACACAAATGTAAAACAGTTCAAGCCCGTAGGTTTTGTATTGCGGGCGGATTCATTTTTATTGGAGAAACCAATGCGGAGGAGTACTTCACTTCTGCCGGTTGTTCGTATAATTCCTATAACCGTTCCAATACGTACACGCACTATCAGGTATATTCCAGTTCGTCTGTCATTAGTCCACCGTTACCCCAAAACGAAAGGATTTTTCCAATGAATTACTTATCAGTCATCCATTGGTTTAAACTAGTGACCATTATTTTGTTTGGCTTCAGCAGCGCATTTGGACAGACTACGATTACCTTACTGGATTTCGAAACGACAGGAGGTTACACAACCAGTATTACTGAATTTACTGATGGTGACTACGACTATTTTCTTAGGACAGACGGGAGTGATATTACCGGAGAATCCTTCTCAAATATCCAGGGTTCCTACTACTTCGCAGCACAGGATATCGATGGTGAGAATGCGCCTCTTCCAGTAAACTTGACTATCGATAACGTAGACATCACCGGATATTCAAGTTTACAAATAAAAATTTATCTTGCTGAAGATGATGATGGAACGGAACAAGATTGGGACGGCAACGATTACGTCCATATTGATTATGATCTTGATAATTCTGGAACGTATAATAGTCTTCTCTGGATAGAAAATGAAGGTGATACAACCAATGCCGCTCCTTTAATTGATACAAACTTTGACGGAAGCGGAGACGGGACTGAAATCACAGATACCTTCACTCAGTTTACCGCCGATATTTCAGGTATTGGCAGCCTTCTTGACATACAAATCACCTTCAATCTGGACAGTGGTGGTGAAGATATCGCCATCGATAATATTGAAATTGTCGGTTCATCTTCAGTAAAACCCGAACCTACAAACCACGCCACCTCCTTTACTGCCAACGCGTCAGGGTACCACCAGATCGATCTCTCCTGGAATGACAATAACGGCGCTCAAGCCGCAGACGGATTCCTTATCGTTGGAAAAACAGGCAGCGGTTCATTCTACACGCCTGCCGACGGTATCGATCCGGACGAAGATACCGACTGGAGTGACGGGGATTTTAAGGTGCAGGTGGATCAGGGTGCGCAAAGTTATAATTTAAACTATGTTGATGACGCAATCGCATACGACTTCCGAATTTATCCGTATACCAATTACGGTGCCGACATCGATTTCAAAACCGACGGAACCGTCCCGTCAGCAAATGTAACAATGCATACTGCCCCGAACGCGTGGATAAATGAAATTCACTACGACAATGTTAGTACGGATACAAGCGAAGGCGTTGAAGCCATTATTGAATATCCCGGTGATTATTCATTGTCTGATTTCTCCATCACCTTCTATAATGGGGGAGACCAAAAAGCGGATGACTCTCATGCCTTGGATACATTCACAGAAGGCAGTTCTGCCAATAATTTCGTCATTTATTCCAAAATGATTTCCGGTATACAAAACGGAGCGCCGGACGGGCTGGCCTTAAGCCATGACGGCAACCTGATTCAATTCCTCAGCTACGAAGGCACCTTTACCGCCGCAGACGGCGTCGCCAGCGGGCATACCTCCATCGATATCGGAGTAAGTGAAGACGGCTCAAGGCCTGCGACATCATCATTACAACTCGTCGGCGACGGCACCCAATACTCCGACTTCATCTGGGACGGCCCGCTCCCGGCGACATTCGGGTATCCGAATAATGACGGGAATGTGGATCAGTCGCTGCCGGTGTCACTCGTCTCATTCACAGCAGAGGTGAAAAACGATGAGGTCATACTGACCTGGATCACGGAGTCGGAAATAGAAAACCAGGGATTTATCCTGGAGCGAAAAGAGACCGAACCCGGCACGTATCTCGAACTGGACTCCTTCCGTGATAATCCGGCTCTCCAGGGCGCCGGTTCGACGGCGGAACGCCATTCGTATACCTATACAGACAGGGATATCAAAATCGATAAAACGTACTGGTACCGGTTGACGGATGTGTCGTTTGATGGAGTGAAAACGGTTCACGATGACTGGGTACTGCAGGTGAAGGTAACGCGGCCGGACCTCAACCGGATTGATCTGGAGCCCGCCTATCCGAACCCGTTTAATGCACAGACCCGGCTCACGTACCATCTCCCAAAACCGACTGAAGTACGGTTCGAGTTATACAATCCGCTGGGAATGAAACTCGCAACCTTGCTGGAGGAAAATAAAACGGCTGGCACTCACAACTTATACGTCAGCCTGCCGGAGTATCCCAGTGGAATTTACTTCGTACAGATGTCGGCGGTCCGTTTTCGAAAGACACAGAAACTGCTCCTGCTTAGATAAAATACTCAAAAAAATACACCCCTTACTAATGAGGGGGGCTCCCAATCGAAACATGCCAATCGTCCCTGAAGGGACTCTTCATTTTCGGGCGCCAGACAACCCAGGGATAAATCCCTGGGCTAATTGCACTTCGTCCCTGTCGGGACGAATTTCTATTTTCCTTATACCTAAATTGAGCGATTGTTGTGGATGAGATGTGCCAAGATGCTGAGATGAAAAGGATTTGCGTCCCAACGGGATCCCTCCGGGGAAACCGGAGGCATACCCGGAGGGTCTGTCGAGGATTTCGCGGAGCCTTGGCGCGCAACAGATTGGTGCAGCTCGCCACATAAAATCGCTTTATTTAGGTTATATCAGAACAGCGCTTTAATATTCTCCGGCGGGCGTCCGAGCGCAGCCCGATCTCCGGAAACGACAATCGGCCGCTGAATCAGCCGCGGATGCTCCGCCATAGCCCGGATCAGCGCCTCTTCATCGTCCTTCTTCTCCTTCAGGTTCAGATCCTTATACTCCTGTTCCCGGCGGCGGACGATATCTATGGCATCCATGTCCAGTTTTTCCAGGATCTCCCGGAGCTCATTCACCGACGGTGGATCGTCGAGATATTTGATTATTTCGGGCTCAATACCGGCCTCCTGCAGAATTTTCAGGCCCTCCCGGCTCTTGCTGCAGCGCGGATTATGATAAATCGTATAGTCAGCCATTGTGCATCCTATTCTTTTAATTTGCTTACAGTCCCAAAAAGATACTCGCCGGCCATAATTTATTCAAGCAGGAGAAACCCTGTTTACTCCGTTAATATTTCCCGTAACTGTCCGGCGTTTTGGATGGCATTTCCCTGGTAATCGTTGTTGAAGAAGCCATAGATCGTCTCCGCCTCCAGTCTCCGGATTTTATCCGCCCACGCTGTGAGCTCCTTTTCCGAGTAGAGGTACCGATACCACTCCTCTTTCCCGTGGAAGCGGATATACGAGGTGTCCGTGGTAGCAATGCAATCCTCAGGCATCCCCTTCACCGAGACGCAACAAAATCCGACGTTCTTGTCCCGGAGAAATTCGTACACCGGCTTATCAAACCAGGAGGCATGCCGGAATTCTAAAAAATTGGTCTGTCTTAAACTCAGCTGGTCGGCGATGGATTCCAGCAAACCCATGTCTTTCTCCACCGACGGCGGAAGCTGAAACAGGATTCCACCGAGTTTTTCTCCTAAATATTTTGCCAGTCCATAGAAACGCGCAATTAAATCCCCGGTCTCGCTGAATCGCTGCCGGTGCGTAATCTGCCGGTTGGCCTTCAGGATAAACCGAAAGTCGTCCGGTGTCCGCTCGTACCATCCCCGGAGCGTTTTCTTCTTTTGGAAGTGATAAAAAGTACTTTTGACCTCCACCACCGGGAACCGTTCCGCGTAAAACGACAGCCATTCCCGCTTGTCCATATCACCGGGATAAAACCGGTCGATCCAATCGTCATAATACCACCCGGAGCACCCGATTCGAAGATCGGAATCCATGGCATTCCTCCATCTTCCTGTTGAACCAATCAGGCTTGTTACGTATTCTAAGAATGAAACCAGGTTACGGTCAACACGGAAACCGGAGGCATCCATGCCGGAACTGCCGGACGTCGAAGTATTCCGGGAGTATTTTCAATCGACAGCGCTGCACCAGGAGATCGCGGGGGTGGAAATCCTTGATGATCGCATTCTGGAAGGAATTTCCGCCGGGAAACTCAGGGAAAAACTCGCCGGGCAGTCTTTCGCCGATACGCACCGGCACGGCAAACACCTCTTTGCCAAACTCTCTTCCCAGGGATGGCTTATGCTGCACTTCGGTATGACCGGCTATCTGAAATATGCCAAAAATACGGTAGAAGAGCCGTCACACACCCGCGTGCTGTTAAAATTTGCTAACGGCAATGCCCTGGCCTACAGTTGTATGCGACTCCTCGGCAAAGTCGGCTGGACACCGGAAATGGCAGAATATATCTCGCACCATGATCTCGGTCCGGACGCCCTTGCGCTGGACGAAAATCAATTCACTGAATTAATGGGTCAAAAGCGCGGCATGATCAAGAGCGCCCTGATGGACCAAAGCCATATTGCCGGACTCGGCAATATCTATGTGGACGAAATCCTGTTCCAGGCGGAGTTTCATCCGAAGCGGCAGGTCCCAGAGATGTCCGGAGCTGATTTCCGCCATATCTTCGGACACATGCGGGAGGTGCTCAATACGGCCGTTGCCTGTCAGGTCGATGTGGACAGGTTTCCGGAGAATTACCTGATCCATTACCGCGATCCGGAAAAACAATGCCCCAAATGCGGCGCTCAAATTCAGAAAATCAAGGTCGCCTCACGTTCCACCTATTTCTGCCCGAACCACCAGTCGTTATAAATACAATTCTCTTAGGGAAAGGACTACACCACTATGAATACCCCATTTTATATCGTGGATGTGTTCGCCAGAGAACAGTTCACCGGAAATCAGCTGGCAGTTTTTCCCGATGCAGGCGGGCTGTCCACGGAGGAGATGCAGAGTCTGGCGCTGGAGATGAACTATTCCGAGACCACATTTATTACCGGCGATATGGAGAACGATGGCGGCTACCCGGTACGGATTTTCACACCCCGGGAAGAAGTGCCGTTCGCCGGGCATCCGACTCTGGGTACTGCTTTTGTCATTCATGAGTACGTCCTACCTGATCGTACTCATGAAATAACCCTAAACCTGAAAGTGGGACAGATCCCGGTGCAGGTGGAACAGGATCCGCCGCTCTACCGGATGACCCAACAACCGCCGGAATTCGGCGACGAACTTGATCCGGAATCTCTGGCAAAAGTGTTAAATATTGATCCCGGGGATATCGAAACCCGGTTCCCCATCCAGTCGGTCTCCACGGGGTTACCGTTCATCATCGTCCCGTTGAAAACATTGAGCGCCGTTAAACAAAGCCAGATTGATCACCGCCACTATCCCGGTTTAATACGGAATTCAGAGACGAAAGCGATCCTCATCTTCGCACCGGAGACGCTCCACCAGGGCAACGATCTGCACGCCAGGGTCTTCGCCGAATATTACGGCGTCCCGGAAGATCCCGCCACCGGAAGCGCGAATGGTTGTCTGGCCGGGTACCTGGCCAAGTATCGTTATTTCCGGAATCCCAACATTGATATCCGGGTGGAGCAGGGGCACGAAATCGGCCGGCCGTCGCTGCTTCACCTCCGGACAGAGTTAACCAGTGAAGGCATCCGGGTGCAAGTTGGTGGACAGGTGATTCCGGTGGCACGGGGGGAAACGATTTAAATCACAACCTCACTCTGAGCAAATTGTCCGGGATAGTGCTCTGAGTCCAGTCTTCCCAGTTATAAAAGATTAGTTATACAAATTTTTATATATTGGGGATTTGCGGTTAACGTTCGATTTTAAACCGTCGGTGACGCTAATAGCGATCACCGACGGAAGGGAATTCATTTACTTATCCTGAATTATTTATGAATTTATTTTTCATCCAGCTATATGATGTGTCATGATGCTCTCAGCCCATGAGCAAGCCACTCTTCGACAATCTCAGAGTGACTCCCCGAGGCGTCATCCCCCAGAAGAGACTCCTTCCGGAGCTGAGCTAGTCGCCCCGCATGTATCCCCAATGTAAAGGGTGAACGCCGGAACAAAGCGCACAGCATTAATACTCAAGCATTCATTCAGGATTTCCTGACACCATTTACGATTCATATAAAATACAGGGTAATACGTATTTATGAGGGTTCTAAAAGAGTCCGATTAACAGTCGACTACTTGAACACTTGAACACTTGAACACTCAAACACTGGAACACTTTTACACTATTTCAACAACATCACCTTTTGCATCCGATACTCACGTGGTGTGGAAATTCGTATGAGATATAATCCGCTGGGTTGGTTCGCCAGGTGGAGGTTAGCCGAATGCCGGCCGACCGGACGGCGGCCCAGATTCTGCGAATAGACATTCTGTCCCCGGAGATTGTAGACACCGATGTGTACAGTTGTCCGCTCTGGCAGCACAAACTCCACGGTTGTCGCCGGATTAAACGGATTCGGATACGCCGGGGAGACCGTAAACCGGTTCGGGAGTCCGGCAATTTCGTGGTCTGTCGTTGTCGTTGGTGAACCGGGGGTCATATCCGCCACCGTCGCCGGCTTCTCGATAATCCACTCCTCGGCGATCCATGAGGCGGAGGGCTCGTCAACCGAATCCACCCGGGAGGCGTGGCCATCGGTGTAATCCCAGGGAGCGCCGGTACCATCCTCGTCTATTACTCCGTACGCATCCACAAGGACGCTGTCTGACTGATCAAAATAATAGTAAAGAAAATAACCGTCGTCACCGTTGCCGCTTACAGCGATACTCCCGACATCCGGGGAAATTTCATAGGCATTTTCAAAGCCGTTGATATCATTTGCAATTAAGTAGTAGCCGCCGGGGTCAACCGTCTCACTGAGATAAATTGTCCCAAATGTATTCCCACCAGCCTGCCGGTACATTTTCCAGCTGCCGGTATCGAAATCAATGAGGTTCTCCGAGGCGTTATACAGCTCCACGAATTTGGCGTCGGAATTATCCGATGGATCAGCCACTTCGGTAATGAGCAATGGCGGTATCGGAGCGCGGGGATAAGAAGCCGTAATCCTGACATCATCGATCCGCCAGAGTGCGGCCTCCCCATCCCCGGTGCCGGTTGACGTGTAGTGAAACGCCAGCGTTACCTGGTCTTCTCCGACGTAATCGGACAGGTCTATCTCCTGCTCCTCCCATCGCCGGGATTCCGCCGGGGAGTTATCATTCAACACTGTCCATGCGATTTCATCGGGGAACTGGGTGCCGTCAAATTCTGTGGAAACGAGAATCTTGAGATCAGGCCCGGCATTATCGTAATAGTGATCGTAACGGAGGATTGGCGCGGCAATATCTGTCAAAGAGAATGACGGAGAAATCAGCCAGTCGTCACTTTGACCATCATCTCCGTATCCGTTCATGTACATGGAATAGACGCCGTCCACCGCAGTGTCGCTATTTCGTTCCCATTGATATGAACCGCCGGCTCTGTATATATGCCAGGAATCTGTACCATCTTCAAAGCTGTCGGCAAATATGAGCGTGTCCGCCTCGGGTGTGACGGTGGTGAACCAAATGCGCCGCGCCAGGGTGGAATCAAGCACAAACGGATTCGGTTTGTCGTCCTGGTATTGAGCGATGGCGTGGGTACGGTCGTATTCCCGTTGATCCACCGGATCCTCATAATTCCAGTCGAACAAAGTTTCCTTCTGGACGGTAAAAAAACTATCCTTAGCAACCGAGTTATAGATGGCATAGAAGTAGAATACTGCCCGGGCAGCGTTACCCTTGTGATCTTCGCGGGGTTCAAAAACTCCATATGTGGAATCCATTAGAATTTTATCATAATCTACTTCAGAATAGGCAGCATGGTTTACAGATGGTTCTACTCCCGTTTGAGAGTCTTTATAATACCACACATCTGTCTCACTATCCGGGATTTCAGCGAACGGCTTGTTGCCCCTGCGTTCATTTACGGATTGCTTTGTCGGGAATAGGTTATGCAGATCACCGCGCTGAGGTACATCACCTGCACCCATACTTTGTGGCCAGGTATGCTCAGCGCTGATTCCGTTTCCGTTATCATATGCTGCTTTACTTGGATCCATGGACGGGTCGATATACATGGTAAATCCGGAATACACGCCTCGGAGACTATCGCCGGATAAAATATCTATCTTGCTGTACAGAGTATCACGTCCACGGTCATAACCCAGGTATTCTGTAGGCGTGTAATGATTAATTACATATTGAAGCAACTCATCGCTACTTAATTCCGGGGCAATTGTGGTATTCGGTGGTTGGGCAAACAATGACTGGAGCAGAAAAAATGATAAGAATATTCCAACAAAGTTTTTATATCCGGACAAGTCGTCTCCCCTGGTTAAGTGACGGAAGCATACAAACGGCCGGCCCGGAAATCCAGTAAAAAGAGGGGGTGTTCGGTGTCGGATTTCGTCCTTTCAGGGCTTTGACCGACTTTGGTTCTGCGATCCCAGGGCGCCGCCCTAGGCTTATTTATTGCGCCCCGTTGGGACTAAAAAACCCGCGGTCAAAATCTTTACAGCCCCGAAGGGATGTTATATTCCAGTCTGGGGTGTTAGCCCCAGGGAAAGAGTAAAGTCGCCATGACAGGAAAGCCCTGAAAGGGCGGGCGATGGAGCCCCCGGCTTCACAACCGGGGTTCCTGTTTTGTCTCCGCCATTCGGCGGAGTCTGGGCGGAATCCCGCCCAGAAAACCATGCATCCGCCCCGCCACAGTGGGATGATTTCTGGATGGCGGAATAAATCCGGTACTGCTTACCTTAAATTAAAGACGAGTAGGATTAAGATTAAGATTAGGATTAAGATTAGGATTAAGAAAAAAAAGAAAATCTACCCTCCGGCATCCTCCAGCAGCCTAGTCAATTTTTCGCGGAGTCTCTTCACGTGATCGCCGTGCCAGAATATCTGGTGGCAGGCGGGACAGTGGTAAAAGGTATCGTGGCGCTTGTACACGCGCGGCGGGACCCGCTTTGTCAAATCATCCCTGGGAATGATGTTGAGAACGGTATTGCACTCCAGGCAGCGCTCCATGAAACGAGACTCATCGAATTCCAGGGGATAGTGCTGCGCGATTAGTCTGAACTGCTGATTGGGATACTGTGAATTCACGTAAAACGAATACGGCGCAGGTGTTCCCTCATACAGTTCTAAATCTCTGGTGAGCAGGACGCGGTTTTCTTCTTTGGAAACCGCCAGCAGTTCGTGGTCTGCCAGGCCCTCATCAAACAGCGTATCATATCCGAGGGCGCGCAGGTATTTTGCAAGACGCTTGAGCATGAGATCGGCGGTAAATTGTAACTGATCGCCCGGAAAGTCCGGCATATGCTTCTCTGACAAATTCAGCCGGCCTGACCATTCGTTTGGATACTCCGTCGGTAGTACTCGAACGTGAGACCAGTGCCGTGCCAGTTATCGAAGGTTTTAATGACTTCGGCTTCACCGTTAAACCGACTCGTTGTGCCGTCCACGACATGGCCGGAGATGTATTCCACTTCCCGCTTGCGCATCCAGTTGTAATAGATGCGTTTCAGCATTTTGGCGTAGCCGGTTTTGTGGAACTGTTTTTTAACGGCGAAAGCGTAAGTATAAATCGTATTTTTCTTACCAAGATTCTTATCGTGCTGGGCCCAGGTATCTGTGGCGAACCGCTCCAGCGGCACTCCAATAATGTATCCGATAATTCGCCCGTTCAGCCGGGCAATAAATGGATAGGTTTGCGGATAGTTAAAATATTTTTTAATAGTCCCCGGATTCAGGCGGGCAGAATCCCCGAACTTATCTGCCAGGCTCTCTGAGACTTCAATGAGGTCCTGGAAGTCCTCTTTTCCAACCTGCTCCAGGATGCCGATATCCAGGTCGTCACTGGTACCGATCACCCGGATAACAGAGTGCTGCGGAACGGTCTTTTGTGTTTTCGTCTGCATGTGTAATGGCTGTTTACTGCTGACAGACAATAAGTTATCGAATTTACCTCTGAAAACAAGTGAAGAGTTGGATGGAATGGGACGGGAATAGGGGGTATAGGGTATAAAAGTTTTCTTCTCCCGCTTAAAGTCCGCGAAACTGGTTTTAATGGGGGAGACGGTAGAATGGAGAAGGGAACCGAATGAACTACTCCGAGGCAAAGACCTCAGAGTATCCATACCAGCCCATAAGACCAACGGAGTTTCTGGAGCCGATTGCGGTGTCTACTTTGGCATGGAAGTCCGCACCCCATTCGAGTGGCAGGTGAGTAGAGACGTGCCATGGCACGTCTCTACAGCAGATCGTGCACCCCGAAGCAAAGACCTCGGAGAATTCTTTGATTAAATTTCAAACCGAAGAATATCGAACTCCGAATTGTCAGGATTTTCCCCTTTCTTTGGTTCAAAATTTGATATTCAACATTCAATATTTTTTATCAACACAACTCACCCCTTTTCGTTCCCCTCTCTTCGAAGAGAGGGGTGGAGTTGCTATGTTTTGGTGGACACCCCAAAAAGAGCGATATTTCTTGTGAGGAGGTTGTCCAATGAAGATATCAAGCACACGCCGGCACTTCACTGCCCAATTCAAGCGGGACGCGGTCGAACTGTCATATC